>PALX01000039.1 GCA_002710775.1 Micavibrio sp.
CGTGTTTTCCAAGGGGAGCGTGAAATGGCCGCGGATAACAAGCCACTTGGCCAGTTTGACCTTGTTGGTATCCCTGCCGCACCACGCGGCGTGCCGCAAATCGAAGTAACTTTCGATATTGATGCTAATGGTATTGTTCAGGTGTCTGCGAAAGACAAAGCGACGAATAAGGAACAGCAGATCCGTATTCAAGCCTCTGGCGGTCTGTCCGATGCCGATATCGAGCAAATGGTCAAAGACGCCGAAGCCAATGCGGATGCCGATAAAGAACGCCGTGAAGCCGTTGAAGCGAAGAACCAGGCCGAAAGCCTTGTTCACTCTTCTGAAAAAACACTAGAAGAGCTTGGTGATGATGTCCCAGCCGATGACAAGCAGACGGTTGAAGAAGCTATTGCCGCGCTGAAGACAGCATTAGAAGGTGACAGCGCTGAAGAGATCAAAGCGAAGACTGAGGAACTATCTCAGGCCGCAATGAAGCTTGGCGAGCTTGCCTATAAAAAGGCGCAGGAAGAATCTGTGAATGAAGGTGCTGAGGAAGCATCTACACCAGAAGATGAAGCGCCTGAAGCTGAAGTTGTTGATGCTGAATTCGAAGATGTCGATGACAGCGAAGACGACAAAAAAGCAAGCAAGTAATCCTTATAAATTTTAAGATGGAGGGCTAACACAGCCCTCCTCTTCCTATATGAAGATGTGAGTGAATAAGTATGTCTAAGAAAGATTATTACGAAGTACTGGGTGTCTCCAAAGATGCGTCTGCGGATGAGATCAAAAAAGCCTATCGCAAAAAAGCGATGCAATATCACCCTGACCGTAATAAAGACGACAAAGAAGCAGAAGTAAAATTTAAAGAAGCAGGCGAAGCTTACGACGTCTTAAAGGACGAACAGAAAAAGGCTGCCTATGACCGCTATGGTCATGCCGCGTTTGAAAATGGTATGGGCGGCGCAGGCGCAGGTGGCTTCGGCGGTGCTGGCGGTTTCGGCGGTGCTGGCGCAGGCGGCTTTGCCGACTTCGGCGATATATTCGAAGAAATGTTTGGCGGCGGCGCACGCGGCGGTTTCGGTGGCGGCGGCGCACAGCGCGGGGCTGACCTGCAAATGGGCGTCAGCATTACCTTAGAAGAAGCCTTTAAAGGCAAAGAAATGACAATTAAAGTGCCGCGCGCGGAAAGCTGTGACACCTGTAAAGGGAGCGGTGCAAAGCCCGGTACTAAGCCTGAAACATGTTCGACTTGCGGTGGCCAAGGCCGCGTCCGCGCACAACAAGGATTCTTCACCGTAGAGCGCACCTGTCATACATGTGGCGGCCAAGGAAAAATCATTAAAGAAAAATGTGCGACCTGCCATGGACAAGGCCGCGTTCAAAAAGAAAAAAATCTCAAAATATCTATTCCTGCAGGTGTTGATGACGGACGCCGCATCCGCCTTAGCGGTGAAGGCGAAGCAGGCCTTAAAGGCGGTCCTTCCGGCGATTTATATATCGTAACAAAAATTAAGAATCACGATTTCTTTGACCGCGAAGGCCCCCATCTGTATTGCCGTGTGCCCGTTTCGGTTTCCACCGCAGCGCTTGGCGGCAATGTTGAGGTACCGACGATTGAAGGCAAACGCGCCTCTGTTAAAATTCCAGCAGGTACACAAACAGGCCAACAATTCCGCCTGAAAGGTAAAGGGATGAGCATCCTCCGCTCTACCGCACGCGGCGATATGTATATCGAGATTTTCGTGGAAACGCCTGTTAATCTGGACAAGAAGCAACAGGACTTCATCAAGCAATTTGATGACCCTAAAAACTCACCTAACTCGCCAAAATCCAGCGCTTTCATGAAAAAAATGAAAGAGCTTTGGGATGATTTAACGGACTAAACAGCGCTTATATTTGACATAGCGCACCTTAACCATTACATATTCTCCATCATTGAATGGAGAATAGACGATGGAAAATGCACAGCAAAACCCAGCAAAAGAACACTTAATCACAATTTATGGTGATGATAAGAAAGCCCTTACAGCAGTATTTCAAAAGCTAAATACGCTGAAATACACTTTTGGTTTTACAAGAGCGCAAGAGGCATATGAAACCGATGACCTTGCTGGCGATCAAGAATGCGAACGATGCATATATGCGATCCAGTTCGGCATTCAAAATGACGCGCTTACCAATGACGAACTTTACAGCATTTGCCTGAGCATCCGCCTTAACTTAAGCGCTGATGGCACAGCAGCATTCCTAGAATCTGACAGAAAGCATAACAACGCTGAAGCTGGCATTCACGCCAACCGTCTGATACTGCATTAACAAGCCACCTCTAAACTGGTGGATTGTGGTGCGGATCAAGATCACTAAAGCGTGTGTAATTCCCATCAAAGAAGGTTTCCACCGTGCCAATCGGACCATGACGTTGCTTGGCAACGATGACTTCGGCTTTGTTTGCCGCGCGCTGTAAACGTTTTGTCCACTCATCATATTTTTCAAGCTGCTCTTCATCCGGCTTTAAGCGTGACAGATAATATTCCTCGCGGTAAATAAACATCACCACATCGGCATCTTGCTCAATCGATCCTGATTCACGCAAATCTGAAAGCTGAGGGCGTTTATCTTCCCGCGATTCCACCGCACGAGATAGCTGGGATAGCGCGAGCACGGGAACCTGTAATTCCTTAGCAATCATCTTCAACCCACGTGTGATTTCAGATACTTCGTTCACACGGCTTGTTTCCGACTGGCGAGAGCCTGACCCTGATAGAAGCTGAAGATAGTCAATAACGATAAAGCCAAGATTATGCTGTCTTTTAAGGCGGCGGGCGCGCGCGCGAACAGCACCAATCGTTAAACCCGGCGTGTCATCAATATAAAGCGGTACTGAGCTCAAATCCCTACTCGCGGCCACGAATTTTTGGAAGTCTGCCTCTTTAATATCGCCGCGGCGCATACGGTCCCCTGAGATATCCGATACATCCGCCAAGATACGACCTGCGAGCTGTTCGGATGACATCTCAAGTGAGAAGAACGCTGTTACAGCGCCTTCCTTACCGCCAGATTTCGCATAAGCTTTAGCGGCAGAATAAGCCAGTTTAGTCGCCAAGGCCGTCTTCCCCATTGACGGACGAGCCGCCAGAATAAGCAAGTCAGAATTTTGTAGACCACCGAGTTTCTTGTCCAAGTCTTTAAGTCCTGTCGTCACCCCTGTAACCGCACCATCAGCATGAAACGCTTTTTCCGCATGCTCAATCGCACCGAGGACAGAATCTCGCAACGTTACGAAACCGCGTTTCGCTTCACCTGTCTCTGCAAGTTTGAAGAGTTGGCCTTCTGCCGTTTCAAGAACATCAAGCCCCGCACTATCCAAGTCCAGCTTACCTGCATCAACCATCACCTCATCACCAAAACGGATAAGCTCACGGCGAAGCTGCAGGTCTTTCAACGTATTCGCATATTCCGGCGCGTTCACTGTGGTAATGACATGTTCAGCCAGATCAAAAAGATAATCAGCGCCGCCAACTTTTTCTAAATCTGCGTCGGCCTCAAAATAGCTTTTAAGCGTAGCGGGTGAAGCGGTTTGCCCGCGCTCATACATCTTCGTAATCGCTTCGAAGATACGCGCATGTGCCGGTGCATAAAAATGAATAGGTTTGATAATTTCTGCCACGCGTTCTACGGCCTGATTATCAACAAGCAACGCACCCAAAAGCGCCTGCTCTACCTCCAGATTGTATGGAAGCTTTTTTACATCTTTTGCGGTGGTCGCATCACTTGCCGATGCCGCATTCGCATCTGTCTTAATAGGTGTAACTGTTGTCATACCTTTAGCTTATATATCTTCTGACATTAAAAGCAACAAAACTAAACGCACAGCCTGTGGATATCGGGGATATAAAAAACCCAGCTCGAAAGCCGGGTTTTAAATGTATAAATTTATAGGTAATTCGTTTTGAATTAAGCGTCTTTTGTTTCTTCTTCGCTTGCTTCTTCAGCTGCTTCTTCTTGCTCAGCAGTTTCTGCTTGTGCTTCAGCCTTCGCCGCTTCTTCAGCCGCTTTTTTAGCTTCTTCAGCTGCCGCTTGTGCTTCAGCTTCCTCAGCCGCCTGCTTCGCTTTCAATGCTGATTCTTCCAAAAGCTCTTCAGCAACTTCAGCCGTTGCTTCTTCAACAGCCTCAGGAACTTCAACAGCATTTTCAGCCTGATGGTCAACAATCGCCGCTTCGCCTGTTTCAAGCTGAATCGCCGCTTCGTCTTCTGAACGCGCAACGTTAAGCTGAACAGATACAATCACTTCAGGGTGAAGAATAACATTCACATCGAACAAGCCGATTGTTTTGAATGTCTGATTCATATCAACCATACCGCGGCGGATTTTCGTGCCTTTTTCTGATACAGCCTCAGCAATATCACGGGCATTGATCGCACCGTATAGCTGGCCGCCTTCAGAAGCTTGACGAATGATGTTCACTGTCAAACCTTCAAGGTTTTTAGCGACTTTTTCTGCTTCCGCGCGTTTATCAGCATTTACCTTTTCAATCGCCGCTTTTTCTTTTTCGAAATAAGCAATATTGTCAGATGTTGCACGAAGCGCCTTACCTTGAGGCAATAGGAAGTTACGTGCATAGCCTGGCTTCACAGAAACGGTGTCGCCGATTACGCCTAGATTTTCAACTTTTTCTAATAAAATTACATTAACACTCATGATAATCTCCTCGATTCTACTGATCGTCTTGAGCAACATATGGCATCAGAGCCATGAAACGAGCGCGTTTGATAGCGCGTGCTAATTCGCGTTGCTTTTTCAATGAAACATTAGTGATACGAGCTGGCATAATTTTACCGCGCTCAGACACGAATCTACCCAGTGTCTTTGTATCTTTCCAATCAATCGTCATACCATCAGGACCTGAAAAAGGGCATGATCTTGAACGTTTTGAGAATTTTTTCTTATCTGCGAAAGCCATTACGCTGCCTCCTTCTCTTTATCTTCAGAGCTTAGCTCATCCAATTTAATTGTTAGGTTACGGACAACATCTTCGTTAAGGCGCATGATACGCTCCATTTCAAGAAGTGCCGCAGGTGGTGTATCAAGTTCCATCAATACATAGTGACCTTTCTTTTGCTTATTAATTGTATAAGCAAATGACTTTAGGCCCCAAAAATCTGTTTTGTGAACTTTACCACCATTATCTGTGATGATTTTTTGTAGGTTTTTTGTCAGTTCTTCAACCGCTGTCGGCGAAAGCTCCTGACGAGCAATATACATGCATTCATAAAATGCCATGGTATTTATCTCCTTTTGGTTATGCCTGAAACCCTTAAATAAACCATATATAATAAGTGTCTCAAACGTAGCTGACTTCACCATTGAAACCAGCAAGGTTACTGTTGTGCGAGGGTTATACACCCAATAAACAGCGCATGGCAAGCGATTTTTCCAAAAAATGACAAAAAACCGCACATAATAGATGCTTTTAGGCTTGCGTTAGGGGAAACGCTATGCTAATTCAACCGTGAACAATGAAAATGTAAGAATAGATGAGGTTTTAGTGAGTATTGCTTCAGATCAGAACAGGGTCGCCCTAAGATATGTTACTGCGCTTTTGGATTCAGCCAGCGAAAGCAAAGCTGTTTCAAAGATAGCCAAAGATCTAACAGATCTTGGCGCCATGCTTAAATCATCTGATGACTTCCAGTCACTTATAGAATCTCCAGTTATCAGCCGTGAAGACAAAATGGCCGCTGTTGCCGCAATTGCCAAAAAGGCAAAGCTGGACAAGCTAACCGCAAACTTCCTCATGCTACTAGGTAAAAACAATCGCCTTTCAGCATTGCCAACAATGGTAGCTCTAGGCCTTAAAGAAATAGACGCACGCGAAGGCCGCCTAACGGCACAAATTGATACGGCACATGTGCTTTCAGACAAGCAAACAAAAGAATTGAAGGATTCTTTGAAAAAAGGACTTGGCAAAGACATTACATTGAATATAACTCAAGACGAGAATTTACTAGGCGGTATTGTTATCCGTGCAGGCTCACTCATGATTGACGATTCTGTGAAAACAAAAATTGGCCGTCTGCAAAGACAACTTAGAACACAAACGATTAACACAGCAAAAGAAGAAGAGGTTGCATAAATGGAAATCCAAGCTTCAGAAATTTCAAGCATATTAAAAGATCAGATTGCTGACTTTTCCGCTCAGGCAGATGTTGCCGAGATCGGTCAGGTCCTTTCCGTCGGTGACGGTGTTGCCCGCATCTATGGTCTTGATCAAGTTCAAGCCGGTGAAATGGTTGAATTCCCGAATGGGATTTCAGGTATGGCGCTTAACCTCGAAGCCGACAATGTCGGTGTCGTGATTTTCGGCGATGACCGTGAAATTAAAGAAGGCGACATTGTGCGCCGTACAGGTAAAATTGTTGAAGTGCCTGTTGGCGACGCCCTTCTAGGTCGCGTTGTTGACGGTCTTGGTAACCCGATTGATGGTAAAGGCCCGCTTAAAGCAAAAGAAACACGCCGCGTAGAAGTTAAAGCGCCTGGTATTATCCCACGTAAATCAGTACATGAACCAATGGCGACAGGTATTAAGGCGATTGACGCTCTTGTTCCAATCGGCCGAGGTCAACGTGAATTGATTATTGGTGACCGTCAAACAGGTAAATCAGCTGTTGCTGTGGACGCTATTTTGAACCAAAAGAATTTCAACAAGGGCGACGACAAGTCTAAGCACATGCGTTGTATCTATGTTGCTATTGGCCAAAAGCGTTCAACAGTTGCACAACTGGTTCGCGTATTAGAAGAAAACGGCGCAATGGAATACACAACAGTTGTTGCCGCGACAGCATCTGATCCTGCACCGCTTCAGTTCCTTGCTGCTTACACAGGCTGTGCAATGGGCGAATATTTCCGCGATAACGGCCAACATGGCTTGATCATCTATGATGACTTGTCTAAGCAGGCTGTGGCGTACAGACAAATGTCATTGCTACTTCGTCGTCCTCCTGGACGTGAAGCGTATCCTGGTGACGTATTCTACATTCACTCACGTCTTCTAGAACGTGCAGCGAAATTGAATGACGAGCTAGGCGCAGGATCTTTGACAGCCCTTCCTGTTATTGAAACACAGGCTGGTGACGTGTCTGCTTATATCCCAACAAACGTAATTTCGATTACAGATGGGCAGATCTTCCTTGAGACAAACCTTTTCTATAAAGGTATTCGTCCAGCGATTTCTGTTGGTCTATCGGTTTCTCGTGTTGGTTCATCAGCACAAACAAAAGCGATGAAGAAAGTTGCTGGTTCAATCAAGCTTGAGCTTGCGCAATACCGTGAAATGGAAGCCTTCGCACAGTTCGCATCAGACCTTGATGCTTCTACGCAAAAACTTCTAGCTCGTGGTTCTCGCCTTGTTGAGCTTTTGAAACAGCCTCAATACGACCCACAAACAATCTCTGAGCAGGTTATTGTGATCTATGCAGGGACACGTGGTTATCTTGATGGTGTTGATGTGAAAAAGGTTACTGACTATGAAGCGAAGCTTCTGGTTGAAATCCGTACAAACCAAAAAGACTTGCTGGCTGAAATTGAAAAAGAAGGCAAATTGACATCTGAGATCGAAAGCAAGATCACAGACCTTCTGGACAGCTTCACAAAGCAATATGGTGCGACAGCAACGAAAAAGGCCGCTTAAGAGCAGATAGGAATTTTGTAAATGCCAAGTTTGCGTGACTACAGAGACCGTATCGCTTCCGTTAAGTCGACGAAAAAGATTACATCGGCGATGAAGATGGTTGCGGCGTCCAAGCTTAAAAAGGCACAGGACCAAGCAGAGAGCTCTCAGCCTTATGCGAAAGCCATGTCTGAGATGATGGCACGTGTTGCCGCCAATATTCAGCTTGGCCCTAACTCGTCTAAGCTTCTTATCGGCACAGGGAATGATCAAACACACCTCATTATTGCGGTAAGTTCTGATCGCGGCCTATGTGGTGGTTTCAATGCCTACGTTACTAAAAAAACACTGAGCCTGATCGAAAAGCTCGAAGGTGAAGGTAAGACAGTTAAACTGCTTTGTATTGGCCGTAAGGTGCGTGATGCTCTAGCCCGTGAACACAAAGATAAAATTATCCGTTCTTTCACAGGTCTTGGTGGTCGTACAAAGATTAGTTTTGGTGAAGCGCAAGACATCTCAGACTACCTTCTCGAAGAATACAGCAAAGGCACATATGATGTTTGCTCTCTTGCTTATAACGAGTTCGTATCTGTTTTGACACAGCGCCCACAAGCGTCTCAGCTTATCCCGTTTAAATTGCCACAAGTGAGCAATGACAATGCGGATCAAAAAGCTGGCCCACAAGCACTATACTCATTCGAGCCGAATGAAGAAGAGATTTTGGACGAGCTACTACCACGTAATATCTCTATCCAAATTTACCGCGCCCTACTCGACAGTGCGGCAGGTGAACAAGCGGCTCGTATGACAGCGATGGATGCGGCGACACGTAACGCTGGTGAGAAAATTGATGACCTCACACTACAGTATAACCGTGCGCGTCAGGCCTACATTACAAAAGAGCTTATTGAAATTATCTCTGGAGCGGAGGCACTATAATGGACATTGATATACACAGCGATTTTGCGAAATTAAGTGGTAAATTACACCAAGGGCCAGTATGCGTTGAAAGCCTGCCTACAAATTTACGTACGGAAGCGCATTTTATGATGGATGCAGGCTTAGTTAACACACTGATGAATCCACTCGGCGTGACGATCATTCAAAAATGGTCAAAAACGCAAAGAAGACTGAACTATGTCTTTAGAGGTAGAGAAGACAAGGTTCATTTAACAGGCATGGCTTTAAACAGCTAATTTTAATTTTATAGTTTAAAACGAAAGAGGAAAAGAAAATGGCAAAGAAAAAGACGACAGAAGCCGCTGGTAAGATCACGCAGGTGATGGGTGCGGTTGTTGACGTTCAGTTCGAAGAGGGAAAAATCCCGGCGATCATGAACGCGATTACAACAGTCAATGCTGGTAACGAAGATAAAATTCTTGTTCTTGAGGTTGCACAGCACCTTGGTGAGAACACAGTGCGTGCCATTGCGATGGACACAACAGACGGTCTTGTTCGCGGACAAGCGGTTGAAGACACAGGCGCTCCGATCACTGTACCAGTTGGCCCAGCAACACTTGGCCGTATTACAGACGTTATTGGTAACCCAATCGATGAGATGGGTGAAATTAAAACAAAAACATATTCACCAATTCACCGCGATGCACCTGACTTTGTTGACCAGTCAACAGCGACAGAGCAACTTGTAACAGGGATTAAGGTTGTCGACCTTCTATGTCCTTACGCAAAAGGTGGTAAGATCGGTCTATTCGGTGGTGCTGGTGTTGGTAAAACAGTAACAATCATGGAATTGATCAACAACATTGCGAAAGGTCACGGTGGTGTATCTGTATTCGCTGGTGTTGGTGAGCGTACACGTGAAGGGAACGACCTTTACCACGAAATGCTAGAATCTGGCGTTATTAAAGAAGGTGGCGCTGAAGGTTCAAAAGCAGCCCTCGTTTATGGCCAGATGAATGAACCTCCTGGAGCACGTGCTCGTGTAGGTCTTACAGGTCTAACAATGGCTGAATACTTCCGTGATGAAGAAGGCCAAGACGTTCTATTCTTCATGGACAACGTATTCCGCTTTACGCAAGCTGGTGCTGAGATGTCAGCCCTTCTTGGTCGTATCCCATCTGCCGTTGGTTACCAGCCAACACTTTCTACAGATATGGGTGCGATGCAAGAGCGTATTACATCAACAAATAAAGGATCTATTACATCTGTTCAGGCCGTTTACGTTCCTGCCGATGACTTGACTGACCCTGCGCCTGCGACAGCGTTCTCGCACCTTGATGCGACAACAGTTCTGTCACGTTCACTTGCTGAACTAGGTATTTATCCTGCGATTGACCCACTGGACTCAACGTCTCGTATTCTTGACCCACAAGTTGTTGGTGAAGAGCACTATGAAGTTGCGCGTGCGGTTCAAGGAACACTACAAACATATAAAGCGCTACAAGACATTATCGCTATTCTTGGTATGGACGAGCTTTCAGAAGACGACAAACTTGTTGTGGCTCGTGCTCGTAAGATCCAGCGTTTCTTGTCTCAACCTTTCCATGTTGCGGAAGTGTTCACAGGTACACCTGGTGTATTTGTTGAGCTTGAAGACACAATCAAAGCCTTCAAAGGTATCGTTAATGGTGACTATGACCACCTACCTGAATCAGCCTTCTATATGGTTGGTACAATTGACGAAGCCATCGAAAAGGCAGCTAAACTAGAAAAAGAAGCGGCTTAATCAATGAGCGAAACAGGTAACAACGCTATTCAATTCGAACTCGTATCCCCAGAGGCACGCCTTATGGATGAGCCAGCCGTTATGGTTGTTCTTCCGGGCACCGACGGGGATATCGGTGTTCTGCCTGAACACTCACCGCTTGTATCAACAATGCGTGCCGGTGTTGTGAGCATCTATAAAGAAAACAAAACAACAGTAACGGATCAAATCTTCCTTGCTGGCGGTTTTGCGGATGTAACAGGTGAGCGCGTTACGGTTTTGGCAGAAGAAGCTATACCCGTTTCTAAGATCGACATAGAAGAAGTACAAAAGCAAATTGATGCGTATAAAGCAGACCTTGCGAACGGTTCCGACAAAACGCATGAAGCTGAACATCTTGCTATTCTAGAAGCAAAGCTCGTCGCCGTTCAAAACGCCGCCTAAATATAAAATTTTATAGCCATAGCTCTGTAAATGCTTTAAACAAAGAGCTATGTCTTCCCTTCCTAAAAAATATATCATTCTTGATTTTGACGAATGTCTTTTTGAGCATCCAAACGACCTCGATTTTATCTTTGGTATCGCTTACGCCGAAATCGCCATTGAAATGGGATGCGGCCTGTCTATGGAAGAAGCGACACGTGTTGCTCGCCAATCCTTCCTCGATCACGGCCTGAGCCATTTTGCCTTTGCTGATTACGGCCTCGATATTGAAGAAATGTATATTCGTGTACATCCGCATCTGGTCAAAACTTATATCGCCCGGCATGAAGAAGAAATCCGTAGCCGTAATCTACGCCCTCACCTCGACCATGACAATATCGAACTTGCTATCCTGACCCACGGCACAACACACTGGGCTAGTGAAGTCTGCAAAATCCTTGGCATTAGCGATCTATTCCCCGACGAGCGTATCATTGGCCTTGAAAAGTCAGGGTTTGAGATGAAATGCAAAAGCGAGCGCCCTTTTGATCTGGCATTAGAGTGTCTTGGTTTGAGCAGACAAAGCGATCTAAGTCATGTTTATTTCGTAGATGACACACCACGTAATCATGTTATCGCCGATAAGCTCGGCCTTAACACTGTTCTTGTTGGCCGTCATGGAACAGCGATCAAACAAGAACACGAGACACATAGCCATATTCATGAAATCCACGAAGACCTTTGGTCTTTTATGGAAGATGTGTTCACAAGCATAACAAACAGCCAAAAACTATTTGCATAATACATTTTTCGTGACTATAAACGAAGCATGAGCCGCGTTTACTTTATCCATGATTTTGACAACTGCCTTGTAATGCAGCTAGAGCATACATTGAAAACCATTGTTGATGTCTATACAAGGACAGCTCTTGCCCATGGATCGCCATTTGACTATGCCGAAACAGAACGCATCCTCGTGGATAATTTCATCAAAACAGGTTTAGGCCATACTGTCTTTGCACAATATGGTATCGACGTTGATGTTCTTTATCACGAAGTACACGAAACATTATTTGCAGAAATTGACGGCCAACATGATGCTGAAGCCTATGCTATATACGAAGACCTTCTCTCTCACCCTAGCCATGTGCATTGCGTCTTAACCCACGGTACGACAGATTGGGCACTAAATAACCTCCGCGCTACGGGACTTGGGCACCTTTTCCACGAAGATCAAGTAATTGGCCTTGATAAAATGGGCGCAGACCACCCCAAAAGCAAATCGCCGCGCGGTTTCCAACTCGCACTTGACTCTATTGGCTTATCTGAAGCCGATATTCCGCATACTGAAATTTACTTTACTGATGACTCCGCCATCAATCACCCTATTCCCCATGAAATGGGGCTTCGAACCGTCCATGTTGGACCAAAAGTCCCTGAGTATATGGATGCCAAGTATATCCGCTATCGCGCTGAAACATTGGCTTGTTTCTTAAAAACATTCCAGCCGCATCTTGATCTTGAGCGAAAAACAAAACCAAGCCGAGCGCAACGCTTGGGCTAAGGACGTTTCTTTTTCTCCGTTTCATCCCATTTTTCGTGAAGGTCTACTGAGACGTGAATATGCATATCAATGAGTTGTTGCAAGACCTCTCGTTCTTCGGCATAAACCGCCATTTCAGGGCAATATGGCGTAATAAAACGATCTGCAGCGGCTGTGTAAACCCATAACTTAAACTTCTCAAATAAACGGTCTTTGTCATAGACACCTATGGGCCGTGTAATTTTGTTTAGTTGTTTTAAGACGAGGGCATTAGCAAGACGATATACTTCTTCCACATTTGTGTGCTCAATAACGATTGGCCGTTGTGTTGGTTCTAGATTGCTCTCTTCAATGTAACTAATATAGGTTTCAACTCCCTTTATGTGTTTTACCTCATGGCGAGGGTGGTATCCTTCCAATTTTTTCAATAAAGCGACAGGGTCATCATCAATAAAAAGCGCTTCCATAGCACGTTTCTCTAACTCACCTTCATGGCTAATATGCTCAATAAAATCAATCAGTGGTGTCCAGTAATTATTGATGTTTAATAAACCAAGAGGCTTGTTGTGATAGCCTTTAATACCCCAATATAAAAATTCAAATATTTCATCAATCGTGCCGTAGCCGCCCGGCAAAGCAATGGCTGCATCCCCTTCATCAACGAGGATCTTTTTGCGCTCCCACATACCATCAACAATGATCATCTTGCCTTGTTCCAAAAGGCGCTTATGCACAAAGTCACGGTCCTTAATAGATGTCGGTATGACACCAAGGACATCGCCGCCATTGGATAAAGCACCATTGGCTAACGTCCCCATCGTGCCAGCATCCATACCGCCATATACAGTACGGATATTGTTCTGCGCCAGATAAGCGCCAAAATTTTGGGCTTCTTCTTTAAACATTTCTGGCGCTTTACCGCCAGAGCCGAGATACACTGTAAGGGAATGAATAGACATGATTGTTTATAAGCTTAACGCATTTCCATCAGCAAAGAAATCAGAGACTTGGGTAATGATTTCAGCCAAAGGTGCTTTAATGATTTCTACATCGGGCGGAAAGGCATCATGCAGGCGAGACGGAAACATTGGATCAAGCATCACGAAAACGCCGCGATCTGTTTTCTGACGGATCAAACGGCCAAAAGCCTGCTTCAGTTTCAAACGCGTCATGCGTTCATCATAAGCCCGCCCACCGAAATGCTCTTTTCGTGCTTTATGCAAGATTGTTGGACGCGGCCATGGCACGCGCTCAAATATAAGCATCCTGAGTGCATCCCCTGGCACATCAACACCATCTCGCACGGCATCTGTACCGATCAAACAGCTTTTATCCTGATCTCTAAACATATCAATGAGCGTGCCGACATCCATATCATCAACATGCTGTGCAAGAAGTTGAATGTCCTGTTTACCCAGCTCTTCCATGATTTGCGGATGCATGGTTTTAAGGCGGTTAATCGCAGTGAATATCCCAAGCGCCCCGCCGCCGCTTGCCTTCATAAGCGATGCATAGGCTGTCGCAACAAGATCAAGCTGGTCTTTCCGCACATCATTCACAATAAAAACTTTGGCATTACTTTTATAATCAAAAGGAGATGGCGCATAGAAGCTCTCTGGCGTATTTTTAAAGTGCCGCGCACCAGTTTGCTCATACGCTGTTTCCCAGCCTGCCTCATCTTGCACAGAGTCGCGTAATGTTGCCGAGGTGACAGCCATACCTTTGGCGTGAATAGACATAGTACTGGCAAATGGGATCATCGGATCAACCCAGCGCCTATACATACCGACATCCATATCCTGCCCCTCTGCACGGTCCAGACCAAACCAATCAATAAAGTCATCCGAGAATACTGTTTCAAGTTGGCCCAGCATTGTAATCCACGGCGTGAGCATTGAATCACAGCGCCGTTGGATAGAGCTCATGAGGCTCTCAATACGATTGATTAGCGTTGTATCAGGCACTTCTTCTTGCGCCTCATCTGCCGCCTTATTCTTTAAGTAATCAATAAGTTGAAGGAGTGGTTTACGCAAATCAATCAACACTTTTTGGAAACTATCAGCATGACCAAGTACAAGAGGCTCTACAGGTCTAATATCGCATTCAAGGCCATAAAGACTAAAAGAGCCTTGCGATTGTTTCACACGGACTTTGATCTGTTCCTTCACTGCCATGAAAAATTGTTCACCCGGATTGCTACTATCAGCACTTTGTCCTTTTCTAAAGGCGCCGATTGATTCATGCATAGGGAGTTGGTGAGCGCGGCGGGAAATACTCTCTATAATTTTTTCAGCGCGTTCGTGCCCTTCATATAATCCTTCCATGCGCCGACGGAGGCCTTTTGCTCGCGTCTTACGCCCTGTCTCAGCGCCAAGAATCCAGCGCTTTAGGTCTAAAACCTCCATGAAGCTAAGGTTAGCGGCATAGGCCGAGTCCGCCGCATCAAAGAGGTGATGCCCCTCATCAAACACATAGCGTGTTGGTAAATCCATCTCAGGTTTAGCCAGCGCTGCCTGTATCATTGTCAGTGCATGATTAGAGACCACCAATTTAGCCTTTTTTGCCTTACGCGTAGCATGCTCAATAAAGCATTTCTTGTAATGATCACACGCGCCGTATAGACATTCCCCGCGCCGATCTGAAAGGCCAAGTGTATCTTGATATCCCAGCAAGGTTAGAAGCCAGCCATGGAAGCCATCCCCCGTGAAATCACCATCCTCGCTCTCCATAACCCAGCGAAGCATAAGCCCTGCACTGATACGCATATAAGGGTTTTGCGCTAGTTGAGATGCTTTCAGGTGCTCTTCAACATTCAAAAGACAAACATAATTCTCACGACCTTTGCGGATCACTAATGTTTGCTCTTCATCTATTTTCTCAGGAATGAGGCCCTTAAGTTCCTTCGCAAGCTGGCGTTGCAAATTTTTTGTATAAGTTGACAGCCAGACTGTGTCGCTGTTCTTTTCAGCCCACATCCATGACGGGTTTAGATACCCAAGCGTCTTCCCAATGCCTGTCCCTGCTTCGGCCAACAATACGGCGGGACCATCATCTGATAATTGCGATGGCTGGAACGCTTTTGTAATTTTTTGGGTATAATTGATTTGCTCTGGGCGATCTTCTGATTTTGTTTGACGTGCAGTGAGCCAATTTTTCAAATGTGCCGCCGCGTCCTCTTGAGAAATTCCTTGCTGTGATGCCGGTTCAGTTTTCGGGATATCCTCCCACTCGGCTCGATTTTGCCATAGCTTCATATCACGCATAGAGATCGCCGTAGGTTCTTTGCCTTTGGCTTGCAAAATAACAGGCGCCCATGCCCAGCCTTGCCCTTGCCTGTTCATAAATTGAACAATATCAAGATATTTATCTTCCGCCGGTATCGCATTGATAAGATTTGTTGCTATTTCAATGGCCAACATTGCCTGATCTTCCAAATCATGTGCCGTATCCATCTCAAGCGCTTTTGCCAGTCCATTAATCGTTGGCACAGCAAAACGTGTCGGATAAACAAACGCATAAAGTTCTAGTAGATCAAAAGCGGGCCTGAATTTAAGCTCTGCTTGTTTGGCCGTATAAGGCGCATGACAGACTAGAACACCCGCATCTTTGACCTTCGGGGATACTTGATTTTTATCATATATTTCCACCTCTCCATCAGTTGACAGAAAGCAAGCCTTAATTGTATTAATGACAAGGACTGGAATTGAAAGCATGGCAATAGACTATTGCTTTTAGTCACGAACTTAAAGAGAGAATAAAAAGATGATAACAGGGCGCCAATGTCGCGCAGCACGCGCATTAATCGGATGGACACAAGGAGATCTTGGAGATCGGTGCGGGCTATCAAAAACAGCTATAAATAATTTTGAAACTGGCAATGCCTCTATCAAGCAATCCTCAGCAGAAGCCATAAAACGCGCGCTTGAGCTAAAATACATAGGCTTTCTTCCTAATGAAGGTGTGATGCTTAATAACGTCGAGCAGGCATTAATTCTGCATGGACGCCATCACTTACACAAGATATGGGAAGAAATCCTTATAAATGCGGAAGAAGACAAATCCGACGTCTTGATTATAACACTGCGTGAAATGACAAAAAAAGATTCGCAAGCCATGGGATTGTCCGACTTTTTAAAAGACCTGCAAAAACTAGGCGTTAAAGAACGTATTATTGTCGGCAAAAGCAACGCAGATTTTCACGCGCCCAAAGACTGGTACCGCACCATAGATGATGAATTTCTCACATATGGAACGGCAAATATCATTTTTGGCAACAAGGTTGCTTTTATTCTATGGCACAGCGACACGCTTATTCTTGCTAACAGTCGCATTGTAAAAGAAACGGAAGAAAAAAAATTCGAAACCCTGTGGGAAAGCGCAACTAAACCATAAGTTTAATCTGTAAAAACAATACAACCTAAAGTTTAATTATTTTTTTACCTTTTCTACTTATGATGTGTAAATGGGGTTGTATCAGAGCGTTGAGAATGGGCTTACGACGACAGAAACTTTCTTACAAGCATGTAAGAAGCCAAAAGCCGACACTACTTTACATTCATTAAGTTATTACATGCTCACAGGCAGACATGACTGCCACGTCTATAGAGATGAAAGCGCTTTACTTGTCGTATGTCAGCACCCACATAAAAAAAATCATTTACTTGTTTTCCCAGAAATCGGAGATGGGGACGGTAGTCTCACATGCAACGTTTTACGAGACTTACACAACAACGGGAAACAAATTCAACTTGCACGTTATACAAAAGATGATTTCGATTTAATATTACGTGTTTTAGATCCAAGCCGTTCTGATCTCATCGAAAGCCTGGAGATATTCAGGGAAGATTCTTTGGACTGGACATATCCTGTCCATATCCTCTCAACTGAGGCGATGAGTAAACGCGAAGGAAAAGCATTTCAAAACCTTCGTAGCGCATGCAATCGCGTGGAAAAAGATTTTGACACTGTATCGGCGATAGATTTAGCGCATCCAGATGCACAAAAATATATGAAATACGTTCAAAAACTATGGGAAGCGCAGATGATTTTCATGGACAAAGAAACCATGGACATTTCCAGTTACTACAATGAGTTATTTAATCTTACTCAACTAGCACCAGAGAAATATACAGGCCTCATCTTTATCGCTGATGATCAGCCCGTAGGATATACGATAGCAGAAATTGTCTCTCCTAAAGACGCCGTAGGGCTGGCAAATATTTGTGATACACGAATTAAAAAAATGGCAGCATACCAAGCAGCAAAATTATGCGAACATTTAAACGAACAAGGTATTGAGAAACTAAATATCGGCGGATCAGAGACTAAAGGACTAAACGATTCAAAAATATCAAATTATCGCCCAAGTGAAAGTATCGAGCTTCTTTCTGCACGCGTGCGCTACAAAACGGATAAACCTTTATTCGCAAAGCATCAACTCTCATCTCCATCCTTCGTTTAAAACAACACGTAACTTGATTAAATAACTATATAAGGTTAATGATAACAGATGTTTGACCTTGCAAAGAAGCACAACGCATTATCATCTGCAGAACAGCAAAAATTATCATATCTAAGACTGGCGCGGACTGACCGCATCGGTCCAATCACTTTCGAAAAACTCTTAAAACAATTTGGCTCTGCTGAAAACGCCATCGAGGCTCTGCCTGAATTTTCCAAGGCAGGCGGCAAAAGATTTAATGTGAGACCTAAAGAAGCTATATTTAACGAACTGGAATTAAATAGAAAAATAGGCGCCAGTATTATCACAAAAAATTGTGACAATTACCCTGAGCAGCTCCGCGCAATAGATGGCGCACCACTCACCTTAACCTTACGTGGCAACCCATCATTATTAAAAGAAAAACAGCTTGGAATTGTTGGTGCACGCAACGCCAGCCTCAATGGCCGCAAGCTTACCACTAAAATAGCAGATCAAATGGGCCTAGAAGGACTTGTTATCACCTCAGGCATGGCTCGCGGCATTGACACCGCCGCTCATGAGGGCGCACTTGCGCATGGAACGATTGCGGTACTTGCAGGTGGTATCGACCAGATTTACCCAAAAGAGAATACAAAGCTCTACAATCAAATTTGTGAGCAAGGACTTGTGGTCGCCGAATGCGCCTATGGAACCGCGCCCTCAGCACACCTCTTCCCAAGGCGCAATCGGATTGTATCAGGACTATCTCAAGCCGTTCTTGTTGTTGAAGCAACGGAAAGATCAGGGTCACTTATCACAGCACGCCTCGCCGGCGAACAAGGGCGCGACGTCATGGCTATACCGGGCTATCCATCAGATCCAAGAGCTGCAGGCCCTAACCGCCTGATCCGTGAAGGCGCAATTCTCGTACGCGGTAAAGATGACATATTAGAAGTTTTAAACAGCTTTAGAAGCATCCCTGCCCCAGCCGTCGAAGAAGACACGACACCTTATGAAAGCGCAGAAAATATCAGCTTTTCAAGCATTAGCGAAACAAGCGAAACACTCATCAACCAACTCACCACACAAGCCATAGGCATTGACGAATTACTCAGATCATGTCATGTCTCTGTATCAGAAGGCCAATCTGCTATATTGGCTTTAGAGGTTGCAGGACGGATTCAACGCCTCCCCGGTAACCGTATATGTAGAATTGAAGAATAAAGTAAAAAAGAAAAAAGAATTTTTAGTTTAAAGGATTAGAGCGTGGGTGCATCAAACCTAGTCATCGTAGAATCACCGGCAAAAGCCAAAACCATCAATAAATATCTCGGCAATGACTACAAAGTTCTGGCGAGCTTTGGCCATGTGCGCGACTTACCGCCCAAAGACGGGTCTGTGAAACCGGATGAGGGCTTCGAGATGGCATGGGAGGTTTCTGACCGCGGTAAAAAGACCTTAAAAGAAATCACAACAGCCTTAAAAGATGCCAGCACCCTTATTCTCGCGACTGACCCGGACCGCGAAGGTGAAGCCATTGCATGGCATGTACGCGAATTCCTTGATGGCAAAAAAGCGCTAAAAGACAAGACCGTCAAACGCGTCACTTTTAACGAGATTACAAAAAACGCTGTTCAGGCCGCCTTTGATAATGCGCGTGATCTGGACACTAATCTGGTTGAAGCATATCTTGCCCGCCGTGCCCTCGATTACCTTGTGGGTTTTACTCTATCTCCCGTTCTATGGCGCAAATTACCGGGGTCTCGTTCTGCAGGGCGTGTACAATCTGTAGCGCTACGCTTGATCTGTGAACGGGAAGATGAAATTGAAAAGTTCAACTCTCAGGAATACTGGTCCATTGAGACATTGATGAAGAATAAAGACGGCGCACGCTTTAATGCACGTCTGACACATCTGGCGGGCAACAAACTCGACAAACTCGACTTATCTAATGAGGAAATGGCTCAAAATGCGGTCAAACGCATTGAAGCAAAAGAGCTGAAAGTCACTTCAGTTGAGAAAAAACAAATTAAGCGCCACCCTGCCGCTCCATTCATTACATCAACACTTCAACAAGAAGCGGCTCGTAAGCTTGGCTTTAGCGCCACTCAAACAATGCGCACGGCGCAAAAACTCTATGAAGGTATTGATATCAAAGGCGAGACTGTCGGTCTGATTACTTATATGCGTACAGACGGTATCACGCTTTCCGGTGATGCTATCGCACAGGCCCGTGATGTGATCGGTAAAACATATGGCGAAAAATATGTGCCAAACTCACCGCGCGCCTACAAATCAAAAGCCAAGAACGCTCAGGAAGCACACGAAGCGATCCGCCCAACAAACCTTTCTCGCGACCCAGAATCGCTCAAACATGTATTAGATGATGCGGAATTCAAACTCTATACACTAATATGGAAGAGAACCATCGCCTGCCAGATGGAATCGGCAACGCTCGACCAAGTCCGCGTTGACCTTTCAGACGGCACGGATGATGTTGTTCTGCGTGCCAATGGCTCAGTTATCGCTTTTGATGGTTTCTTGAAACTCTACCGCGAAGGTTTTGACGACAAAGCAGAGCAATATAATGACCGCGCCGAAAACGACAGTGATAAGATCCTGCCTCCCCTCGAAGAAGGCGACAGCGTTAAAACACTGGATATTATGCCGGAACAGCATTTTACACAGCCACCGCCCCGCTTTACCGAAGCGTCATTGGTAAAAGCCATGGAAGAGCTTGGTATTGGCCGCCCATCAACATATGCATCTATCCTACAGGTTCTTCGAGATCGTGATTATGTGGTCTTGGATCAAAAACGCTTTATCCCTGAAGATCGCGGACGCATTGTTGTCGCTTTCTTGAAAAACTTCTTCAGCCGCTATGTCGAATATGATTTCACCGCTGAGATGGAAGAAGAGCTCGATTCTATTTCCGCAGGTAATGTTCAGTGGAAAGCTGTGCTTGAGCTTTTCTGGAAGAATTTCAAAGCAGCGATTGACGGCACAAAAGACCTGACCATCACACAAGTAATTGATGCACTGAATGCTGATCTAGAAGCACACTTCTTTACTGATGGCCGTAAATGTCCAAGTTGCGATGATGGCGAGCTATCACTTAAACTCGGTAAATTCGGCGCATTCGTCGGATGTTCAAACTATCCGGAATGTAATTACACCCGTAAATTAGAAGTGCCGAAAGAGGGCGACGGTGATGGCCGCAGTGCAGCCCTTGATGCTGGCCCTATCGAGCTCGGCAAGAATGAAGATGGGCTGGAAGTCAGCCTACGTAAAGGTCCTTACGGCGTTTATGTTCAACTCGATCCAGACCCTAATGACATTCCGGAGCCTGAAATTGGTAAAAACGGTAAACCTAAAAAGGTTAAGATGCCTAAGCCTAAACGCCAAGGTTTACCCAAAGGCCTTAACCCTGATGATGTCGATCTTGCAAAAGCATTGGAACTTTTAAGCTTGCCGCGCGTTGTTGGTAAGCACCCAGATGACGGGGAAATTGTTGATGCGGGTATTGGCCGCTTTGGTCCTTTTGTTCGCCACCAAGGCAAATACAAATCCGTTCCTGCTGATGAAGATGTTTTAACAATTGGTTTAAACCGTGCCGTTGAGCTCATTGCCCAAGCGGGTCAAGGCCGCGGCGGCGCTTCCACAAAACCCCTTAAAGAACTTGGCAAACATCCAGATGACGGCGAAGACATTGCCGTGTATACTGGGAGATACGGGCCATATGTGAAGCATAAAAAGACAATGGCCTCGCTCCCGAAGGATGTTCAGCCGGAGCAAACAACACTTGAAATGGCTTTAGAGCTTCTTGAGAAAAAGGCAAAAGCGCCTAAGAAGAAAAAGGCCCCAGCAAAGAAAAAGAAATCTTAAGGCATGAGCCTCATTCATAAAGACGCCATTACAAAACTCCTTGAAGATGCCAATAAACCGCTCACCAAGGCCGAGATTGGCCGCGGTGTTGATGCCAAAGGCCCTGAGGACCGTATTGCACTCAAGAAACTACTTAAAGAAATGCATAATAACGGCGAGTTAGAACGCACACCTTCGCGCCGTTACCTCTTACCCGAACGCCTTCCATTAGTCTCCGTGATCGAAATTGATGAGATTGATATGGATGGAGATGTCTTTGGCACACCTGTGCCATGGGACGAAGCCCAAGGCCCTGCCCCACGCGTTGAGGTTAAGTCAACACGCCCCGGTAATACATCCTTTACGACAGGAGACCGCGTCCTCGCCAAAATTCGTCACCTTGGTGATAACGACTATATAGGCGATGTCATCAAGCGTCTGTCGATGGGTAAAAACCGTATCATGGGCGCACTCATTGAAACGAAAAAAGGATTCCTACTGCGCCCAGTTGATAAAAAAGCACGCGATGAATACCCTGTCCCCGCCGACGAAACAGGTGGCGCAAAAGAAGGCGATATTGTAATGGGTGAGCTTATCCCTCAAGCCCATAAAGGCCTGAAAAAAGAAGCGCGTATTGTTGAGATTATTGGCCATATTGATGACCCAAAATCAATATCACTCATCGCCATTCACGAAAATGGCTTATCCAATAAATTTCCGGACGCTGTCTTAAAAGAGACAGAAGGACTGAAAGTGCCTCCTCTTGGAAAGCGGCAAGATTTACGAGACCTTCCTCTCGTCACCATCGACGGCGCGGATGCCCGCGACTTCGATGATGCTGTTTTCGCCGAAGAAGATAAAAGTCCAAAGAACAAAGGCGGCTATCACTTAATCGTCGCGATTGCCGACGTCTCATATTATGTAAGGCCAGAAAGCACCCTTGATCAAGAAGCCTATGTACGTGGAAACTCAACCTACTTCCCAGACCGCGTTGTACCAATGCTACCAGAAGCGCTTTCCAACGATCTGTGTTCCCTGCGCCCTAATGAAGAACGCGCCTCTATGGCCATGCATTTATGGATTGATAAAGAAGGCCAGCTTATTAAATACAAACCTGTCCGCGCGTTGATCAAATCCTCTGCACGCCTGACCTATGAGCAAGTTCAAGCGGCTAAAGACGGCAACCCTGACGCCCAAACCACGCCTTTAATGAAAGATGTGATCGAACCACTTTATGCGGCGTATAAGATACTAGATAAAGCCAGAGAAAAACGCGGCGCGCTTGATCTCGACCTACCCGAGCGTCAAATCCTGATTAATGATGATGGTGAAATGACGGGTGTAACAAAGCGTGTGCGTCTTGATGCGCATAAGCTTATCGAAGAATTTATGGTCCTCACCAATGTCGCCGCAGCCAAAGCTTTAGAAGATAAAAAAGCGACATGTATTTACCGTATCCATGATAAGCCAGCCGCAGAACGCCTCGACAGCGTCCGCGAATTCATTGAAGGATTTGACCTTAACTTCCCTAAAGGGCAAGTGGTCAAGCCCGGCACACTGAACGGCCTGCTTAATCAGGCAAAAGACCGTGATGATGGCATCTCCCATCTGGTAAGCCAAATTGTTTTGCGCTCACAATCTCAAGCCGTATACAGCAAAGACAATAACGGGCACTTTGGTTTAGCGCTTACACATTATGCTCACTTCACCTCCCCCATTCGCCGCTATGCTGATTTGATAGTACACCGCTCGATGATACGCGCCTACGGCTTTGGTGATGACGGCATTAGCGACGGGGAAATCGCCCGCGCTGCCGAGATAGCTGACCACATTTCAACAACAGAACGTAAGTCTATGGTCGCCGAACGTTCAGCCGTAGACCGTTTCACCGCCAGCTACCTCTCAGACAAAGTTGGCGCGGAGTTCACTGGGCGCATTAGCGGCGTTACACGTTTTGGCATATTCGTCACGCTTGATGAAAATGGCGCAGATGGCATTATTCCTGTGCGCTCTCTCAATGATGACTATTACATCCATGATGAAGAGCAACATGCATTGATTGGCCGCAAGACACGCAAAGTTTACCGCCTATGCGCACCCATCACCGTCCGCCTTAAAGAAGCCGACGGCATGACAGGCTCTACCGTTTTGGAAGTCGTGGGCAATAAAGGTGCAGACATCCCTGGGTTTAAGCCAAAGAAAAAATCCTTCCGATCCAAGAAGAAGTTTAACAAGGAAAACAATCGTAATCGTAGCAACAAGTCTTCTTATTCCAATAAGAAGAAAAAGAAAAAAACTACGCCGAAACATAAGCGCAAGAAAAGCAAAAACTGATCTATTTTCAATTATCTTCTTATTCGCTATAGTCAAAAAAATATTAAATTAGCAATAGAAGATCATGTTTTTTAAGCGACAACATAAAAAAGAATCACAAAAAACAAAACCGCAAAAATCACTCTCCAAAGATTATGGGGAGAATGAAGTCGTCGACCTACCCAAAAACATTAGGCTAACAATAGAAGGAAAAAACAACCGTATCGTTTTTGGAGAAAAATTCAGCGGTGTACTAAATATATCCATAGTGGGGGACAATAATCTTGTCCAGATCGGGCGTGAATGTAACTTCAAGAAAGCAACGATCAGTATTTCGACAAATGATGGAAAAATCATTATCGGCGATAATACCACTTGTGGTTCAAACTGCCAGTTCCGTACCAAAGAAGGGCGAAGCATCCGCATAGGAAAAGATTGCATGTTTTCTAGCAACGTACATGTAAGAACATATGATGGACATTCCATACTAGACGCCAAGTCAGGTGAACGCTTAAACTCATCTCAAGACATCGTAATTGGTAACCATGTATGGATAGGCTTTAATAGCATCGTATTAAAAGGTACAAAAATTGCAGACAATTGCATATTGTCTGCAGCCTCTCTCGTCAGCAAAGAGTATGGCGAGCAAGGATGTGTTTTAGCTGGTACGCCAGCCCGCGTCATACGAGAGGGAGTTACGTGGGACCGAAAAATTATTTAACGCAAAGACAACGAGCGTTTCTATTCAAAACACATACCATTGCTTTTACACGGGCGCCATAATTTCCGCTAGCGCTGGCTTTATTTTTGCATATTGCTTCTCTATTTGCGGAACAAGTGATGCACATTGATCTTTATTCTTACGCTCAGCCTCTTCTTGCAGATCAGCGGCAACATCACCAAGTGCCATACAGCACGCAGACCGCGCACTCCCTTTAAGGCTATGAGCAGCCTCTGCTAACGCCACCAAGTCACCGCCCTCATAGGTTTCTTTAATTTTTTCAATTACTGGGGCGGTCATATCAACAAACATGCTTACCATCGCCAGCGTATCGGCGCTCACTTCTCCCATTTGTGCTTCCATAGCCTTAAGGTCGATAATATTTTCATCTGTGCCTGAGTGAGCGGCTTCATGCGCTTGCTTTTCAGTATCGTCACTTTGACTTTCAGTAACCTCGGGCTTTAGAAGCCCCCAGCGAATAAGCAAGTGCCTAAACTGCCCTAAACTCACAGGCTTAAGCAAGCACTCATCGAACCCCTCATTCAAATAGGTCTGACGCTGGGCCATTTGCACATCCGCCGTCAATACAATCACGGGGGTATGTTTTTCCTCGAACTCGTCTTGCTGGCGTATCTCACGAATAACCTGATAGCCATCAACCTGAGGCATGTGTAAATCTGTAATTAAAATACCGTATTTCCCTGTCGCCATCGCATCCAGCGCCGCGCGACCATCCTCGACAAAATCAGCATCCGCGCCAAGAAGCGCTAACTGTTTTTGAATGATTTCACGGACAGATTCTGTGTCCTCGGCAATAAGCAAACGCTTTGGCCCTTCAATTTCCTGAAAATGCATATTGCTTGAAAGCTCTTTCACAGCCTCACCCAGTCCCGCACGACTGGCGGGCTTCACCAGATACGTCGCACCGATGGATTTACATGAATGTTGAAGCCCATAATCATCACGCACTGTATACATGATTTGCCCCATGAAAGGGCGGATCTCGGACGCTTCTTTGAGCAAGTCCAAGCCTAATCCATCTGGCAAGCCCTGATCCGCAATAATAACATCAAACGGGCGGCGTTTAACCATATCCAGACCATCCGCATAATTCGTCACCAGCGTTACCTTAGCGCCCATAGACTGAAGAGAATTCATAATCTCTTTACCCCCTTGCGGGTGGTCTTCTACGGACAAAACGGCAATACCATCAAGATTAGGGAGTTCAACACTCGTCTGGTCTGTTGCCACCTCAAATGTCGGTATCTCGAACCAGAATGTTGAGCCCTGACCCTCCACACTGTCAACGCCGATCACACCGTCCATAAGCTCTACGAGTTTTTTACAAATGGAAAGCCCAAGTCCCGTGCCGCCGAACTTACGGGCTGTAGAGCTATCCGCCTGAACAAATGCCTGAAACAGCTTTTTACGCACCTCTTCAGGCATCCCCATGCCCGTATCTTCCACCTCAAAACGCAAAGCAACTCCGTCATCCGGCGCTTTTATGTGCTGAACCTTCGTATGGATATTAAGTTTCACATGGCCTTTTTTTGTAAATTTCAGCGCATTTGAAACAAAATTCATAATGATCTGACGTAAGCGTTTTGGATCACCTTTGACAACGAAGGGCACAGATTGGTCAATGTCATCGATGACCTCGACCTGAGGGCCGCCTTTTTTCACAGACATGGCTTCAAGCGTTCCGCGCGCCATCAGACGTATCGGCACTTCAAAATCATCAAGCTCCATTTTATGCGCATCTAGTTTCGCTAAATCCAAAATTTCATCCAGAATTTCAAGCAGACCGCTGGCAGATTCTTTGGCTGTCAAAACCATATCCATAATTCGCTTTTCAGGTTTTTCTTCCCCGATCAGTTCCAGCAGACCATACACAGCTTGCATCGGTGTGCGAATTTCATGGCTCATCGTAGCAAGGAAATTAGACTTCATCTCAATAATAGCAGCTTGTTGTTCTAACGCATCACCAAGCTCAGCACTCGATTCGATGATATCCGTATTATCAATCAGGATCAGCGCCCATGCTTTCTGCCCGTCATGTTCGACTGCGCCTACATAAGGTCTGAACCTAACCTCACTGCCATCCGCCTTTTTATACGCAAGGTCTGATTTTTTCTTCAAGCTGGCGCGCGTTTCATCAGGGAACAGCTCGTCCAATGCTTTGCCTTCAACATCTTCCAGCCCCAGTCTTTTATACACATCATCATTTGCGTCCAGGCATTTCGCTTTTTCATCATCTGAAAAAACGAGTGTCGCGGCAGCATAACTATCAAAATCTACGAGAATCGGTTTCATCTTCTATACTTTACCCCTTGCACTTCGCTAAAGAAACCGTATTTTGTTGATACATTATAAGGAGCGAAGAAATTATGGCACATAAGATAGCCGTTATTGGGGCAACCAACCAGACAGGCCGAGAAGTTTTAACCGTTATTGACGAGCGCAATATTCCCGTTGAAAAACTTTACGCTGTAGACATCAATTCACAATTTGGCCAAGAGGTTTCATATGGTGAAGATGGCATTATCACCGTTGAGAAATTAGAAAGCTTCGACTTTAGTAAAGTAGATGTTGTAATCAACGCAAGTGGCTCGGCCAAAGCACAAGATATCGCAGAAAAATCAAAATCTGCCGGCGCTCGTCTCATTGACATCTCTAGCGCTTATCGCATGGATCCGGATACCCCGCTGATCGTGCCCGACGTGAATGGCAGTAGCATTAAAAATGAGACCATAATCGCCAGCCCTAATTGTATGGTTACTGGTATCACCGCGGCTCTCAAGCCTTTGCATGATATTGCTGGCCTGAACCGTATTCACGCCGTGACCTATCAATCCGTATCGGGAGTGGGTAAAGATGCAATGGATGAGCTATTCAACCAGACACGCGCAGTCTTTGTTGCCGACCCGATTGAGCCAAATCTATTTCCTAAGCAAATTGCTTTTAACGTTATCCCGCAAATAGGCAAATTTATGGATGACCGTCAGACATCTGAAGAATTTGCGATCAAAGCTGAAACAAAGAAAATTCTAGGCACAAAGATTAAAGTTACAGCGACAGCTGTGCGCGTCCCTGTTTTCGTTGGCCACAGCGCCGCCCTCCATCTTGATTTTGATAAAGAAATCTCAGCCCTTGATGCTCTCGAAGCCCTACGCCAGACGCGCGGAATTACAGTAATTGATCTGGAGAATGAAGAGCTGGAATATATCACGCCGCAAGAAGTGCAAGGCGAAGACGATGTCTATGTCAGCCGTATCCGTGAGGATTCAGGATCAGAAAACGGACTATGCTTGTGGGTCAGCCTCGACAACATCCACCGCGGCCNTGCCGTTAATGCTGTCCAAATCCTAGAGCTTCTATAAGAAAGAATATGGATCAATATCCACGGTGAGGCGGAGCTTGCTGGGTAGTTTAACTTGGCTCGTCCAATGCTTAATCGTTTTTTGGATGTCTATCTTTTTATCAGCAACCACCAAAAAGCGATATCGATATTTATTGCGAAGACGTAAGAGCGGCGCAGGTGCAGGACCCAAAGTCCTGACGGTGTCACCATACGGTGCACATCTGGCTAATTCTTGAGCAAAATGAATAACTTCTTGCTCCTTATGGCCTGAAATAATAATACCGACAAGGCGAGAAAATGGCGGCATAAAAGCCCCTTCCCGCTCCATCAACTCAATATCAATCAGCCCTTCACGGTCATCGGATTGGAGCGCGAGCATCACTTTGTTGTCGGGGTAGTATGTTTGCAGATAAACATGCCCCTTGTCTTCCGCACGGCCCGCACGACCTGAGACTTGATGCAACAATTGCCATGTCCGCTCTGTCGCGCGTAAATCACCGCCCGTTAAGCCAAGGTCAGCATCGACCACACCAACGCATGTCAGCTTGGGAAAGTGATGTCCTTTGGCAATAATTTGCGTGCCAATAATGATATCTATTTCTTTATTAACAATGCGCTTCAGTAGCGCCTTTAACTCTTTCGGGTCATCCGCCGTATCACTGGACAGCACAATGCTCTTCGCCTCAGGGAAAGTTTCTTGCACCTCATCAAAGATACGTTCCACGCCAGGGCCACACGCCACCAGAGAATCAGCCTCACCGCATTCAGGGCACGCCTTTGGTTTACGTACCACATAACCGCAATGATGACATTGCAGATTATGCTGAGATTTATGCTCCACCAACCATGCCGTACAGCGATCACATTCATAGCGATGCCCACAATGACGGCAAAGGGTCAGCGGTGCATAACCGCGCCGGTTCAAGAACAATAAGGCTTGCTCACCGCGCTCAAGCGTTTCTTCCATCGCTGTTTTTAAGCTTTGCGATAGAAAGTGCTGAGCATCCTCACGCTCCTCTTTCATATCAATCAGGTGAATATCAGGCATTAGCGCACCGCCAAATCGTGCAGGCAAATGTACCATTTGGTAACGCCCGTCTTTGACATTATGCATCGTCTCCATTGACGGTGTTGCCGAAACCAACACACATGATATCTTACCTAAAGCAGCGCGAAGCACCGCCATATCCCGCGCGTTATAAATAACGCCTTCTTCTTGCTTATATGACGGGTCATGCTCCTCATCCACAATGATACATCCGAGATTTGCAAAAGGAAGCATCAGAGACGAGCGCGCTCCAATCACAACTTTACTCTCCCCCGCCGCCACAGCGCGCCATGTCTTGCGGCGCTGTGCTGGCGTCAGGTCCGAATGCCACAGCGCAGGCGCACAGCCATAACGATCTTCAAAACGGTCTAGGAAGGCATTCGATAAGGCAATTTCCGGCAATAAGATCAAAACCTGCTTCCCCTCGCGCAAGGCTTTAGAAACGGCAGAAAAGTAAACCTCCGTCTTCCCCGACCCTGTAACCCCATCGAGCAAGCTCACGCAAAAACCTTCTTGCTCATTTAGCTTTTGCGCCGCAGTTTGTTGGTGCTCATTTAGTGTTACCGGATCGTAATTCGGATTGGGGTCACTACACGGACTTTCAGCATCCATAAGCACTTCTCGTAAGAGCCCATCTTTAGCTAAGGTCTTGATAACAGATACCGAACACCCTGCTTTACGTGCCAGAGGCGCCGGGCGATAGCTCTGACCATATTCCATCGCCTCAATGACTTTGCGGCGTTTGGCAGTAAGCCCCTCATCCATCTCTTTAGTGCTGAGCGTATAGCCTGTGACAGGCGGCGGTGGATCAAAAGCGCGCGGCACAGACATCGCCATTTTCAAAACATTGCCAAGCGGTGACATTGTGTAGCTGGCCAGACGAGAAAGAAATTGTCTATGAACAGCAGGCATCGGCGGCACATCTTCAAAGACATGAAGTACGTTTTTGAGCTTCTTAGGCTTATCCGCACCTCCTTCAGGGGCATCCCAGACCACCCCGATCACCTCACGCGGGCCAAGCGGAACAAGCACATAGCTCCCCTTCGGCAACGCACGGTCCACGCCATAGCTATAAGCCTTATCAACGGGATAAGGAACAAGCACAGAAACGATATTTGTGTTTTCTTTGTCTATGACCATGGACTTTACTGCTTAAGGTTTCTATTATCCTAAGCAAATAAACCATAAAAGGAAATGGGACGAAATTCGATATGAAATTTTTTGTTGATACAGGCGATCTAGATGAGATCGCAAAATTGAATGAAACAGGCATGCTTGATGGGGTAACAACCAATCCTTCACTGATCAAAAAATCAGGTAAGGAATTCATCCCGCTCATTAAAGATATCTGCGGTATCGTTCGAGGGCCTGTGAGCGCCGAAGTCGCCGCGACAGATTACGAAACAATGATTAAAGAAGGCCGTAAACTTGCAGATATCGCTAGCAACATTGCGGTAAAAGTGCCGCTCACGCCAGCAGGACTTCGCGTGTGTAAAGAGCTATCCGATGATGATGTGATGGTCAATGTAACACTTTGTTTCTCAGCTAATCAGGCTTTGCTTGCCGCTAAAGCGGGCGCGACATTCATCTCGCCTTTTATTGGTCGCCTTGATGATATTGGCTTAGATGGTATGGAGCTTATCGGTGATATCGCACAAATCTATGACAACTATGGCTATGATACGCAAATTCTTGCCGCCTCTATCCGACACTGTGCACATGTTTATATGTCTGCGAAAGTTGGCGCTGATGTTGCAACAATCCCACCAAAGATTATCTGGCAGTTATTCCAGCATCCTCTAACAGATAAAGGCCTTGATGCCTTTGTTGCCGACTGGGCCGCAACAGGACAAAGTATTCTGTAATTCATTTTACACATGTAACAGATTTGAAAAGCCAGATCATCAAAGGTCTGGCTTTTTATTTTTATAGTCGAACAGAAGATGGCGATTATGCTATCCTTTGAGCTATGAGTGATTCGATGACAAAAGAAATAGATACAGACGAAAACAATATTACGAAAGAAGATGTGCTGAGTTATTTGGCGCAAAATCCAGACTTTTTGAAAACAACGCCAGAGGCGGCGGATTTGCTTGTTCCGTCAAAAGACAAAAAAAATGGCCGTAAGGTTGCTGATTTCCAATATTATTTGGTCGAAAAAGCACGCGCTGACAAAGCCAATGTTGAAAAACAAACACAAGATATTATTGAAACAGCGCGCTCGAACATGCACAACCAAACACGCATGCATGCCGCGGTGCTAAAGCTACTCGAAGCTGAAAGCTTCCAAGACTTCATCCATATCATTACCATGGATTTAAATGCGATATTGAATGTAGATTTGACATGCCTTGTTATCGAAAGTGATGCCAGCCATGCCGCGGCCTTAAACCTAAACGGCATCCGCATTGTCCCCGAGGGTACAATCAGTGCATGGATGGGGGCAAAAGAACACATTCTTGAAAGCGATATTTACGGCGTTGAAGAAATTTATGGCGGCGGCGCAGGCCTCGTCCGCTCTCAAGCCCTACTTCGTATTGACGTATCGGCCATGACACCACCCGCGATCCTTGCTTTTGGGTCACGCGATCCCAATACATTCCAAGCAGGTCAAGGCGTGGAGCTAATCTCATTCCTCACCCGTGTTATCGAGAGGTCCATGCGCGCATGGCTGAACGTACCCGGATAGACGACATTGCCGATCTCATCGCACCGGATTTTGCCGATGCGCTTCAAAAATGGGACAGTTACTTACGCTATGAGAAAAATGTCTCAGCACACACCTTGCGCGCGTATCAAACCGATCTCAAACATTTCACCACGTTTTTAACCGTTCACCTTGGCGGCGCACCTTCGATTAATGACCTCTCCGAAATCAAGCTACAGGATTTTCGTGGCTGGCTGGCGCGCAAAGCTGGTGAAGGTGTTAGCGCGAGATCGCGCGCCCGATCCCTGTCCGGCGTAAAAAACTTCCTTAAATATCTGGATAAGCACGGCATCATGCACAATGCGGCGATTGGCCTTATAACCTCGCCGAAAATCCCGCGCACCTTGCCAAAACCTATTTCCGAGGATCAAGCTAAACGCCTTATCAATTTTGAGAATTTTGAGCAGATTAGCGGCGATGACATAGATATTCGTAACAGAGTTCTTTTTCTAATGCTCTACGGCTTAGGCCTGCGGATCAGTGAAGCTCTCGCCCTTAACATTGGTGACATCCCACATAGTGACGGCTTCTGGCGTATTATGGGTAAAGGGCGCAAAGAACGTATTGTCCCCACCCTCCCTATCATCACACGCATGCTTGAGCGCCATCTAGAAAATCGCCCTGACGATCCTGAAGCACCTATTTTTGTCGGCGCACAAGGTAAACGCCTTAATGCAGGCGTCGCCCAAAAAGCACTGCGCGATATTCGTCGCGCGGAAGGTCTACCGGAAACACTCACCCCACACGCGCTGAGACATAGCTATGCCACACATTTGTTGTCAAATGGCGCAAATTTACGCGAGATTCAAGAGCTCCTCGGCCACGCCTCGTTAAGTACGACCCAAATGTATACCGACGTTGATAACGCCAAAATTTTGGAAATTTTCAAAAAAGCACATCCACGTGCATAATAAAGACATGAAAGCAAACACTCATCTTATCGTTATGGCTGGCCTGCCTTGTTCTGGAAAAAGTACAGTGGCAAGGGGGATTAGCCAAAATCTAGGATATGCTATTTTGTCTATCGACCCTATTGAAGCTTCTATGTGGCGCTCAAGCATATCAAAAGAAGAAACAGGCATTGCCGCATATAATATTGCTCACGCTATCGCCAAAGAAAATCTTATAGACGGCACATCTGTCATTATAGATGCAGTAAACCCTGTTAAAGAAAGTCGTGATATGTGGCTAAATTTGCAAAAAGAAACAAATGCAACCCTAACCTTTATAGAATGTGTTTGTTCGGCTAGGGATGTTCATAAAGAACGTGTTGAAAAGCGTATTCGCAATATTAAAGGTATGAATGAAATAACATGGGAACGTGTTGAACAAAGACGCGCGGAATATGAAGCGTGGAACATAGAGCATCATACTATTGAAACGAGTGACAAAGAACCGAGCGCAATCGTCAAAATTGCCTTGG
>PALX01000040.1 GCA_002710775.1 Micavibrio sp.
CAAAAGGTCTTGAGTGACGGTGCTAATGGTACCTTCGCTGATATTACAAGTGCGGCAGGTAAAGGTTCTGCGACATTTGAGCTTGGTCTTGTCGGTGGGCCGACGGAAACAATTAGTTTTGATAACAGTTCGAGTCTGAAGGATATTGTTGATTCGATTAATGCTGTAACGGCGACGACGAATGTGTCAGCGTCGATCATTTCATTGGATGGCGGCGCATCATATCAATTCGTCTTAGAAGGTACTGAAGCTGGTGCTGATTTCCAATTTGTTGATACGAGTGGCGATGATGGCTTTGAGTTGCTAGGTATTACAGATGCTGGCGATGCTTATGTCAACGAACTTCAACCGGCAACGCAATCTCAAATTACATTTGAGGGTATTCCGATTACGCAAAATTCAAATACCTATGACAGCCTTATTCAGGGTGTTGAGTTTACGGTAAAAAATGAAACAGCGGGCAATACACTAAATATTAGTATTGCCAATGATGTGGCGCTCGTTAGAGAGCAGATTGAGGGTTTTATAGAAGCCTATAACGCTTTAAGGGATTTCGTTATCCAAAACCAACAAGTGAGCACGGCAGGTGTGGTTGCTGAAGGGGCGGAGTTGTTCTCAGATAGTATCCTTGAAGGCCTTTCTCGTGAGGTTCAAGGATTAGTCGGTACAAATTTCACAACCGCGGCGGGTTTTGAAACACTCCGCGAACTTGGGATTGAGTTTGACACAGCAAACAAATTATCAATCGAGGATACGACTAAGCTGGATGACGCTTTGCTTAATAACTTTCAATCTGTCAGACAGCTTTTTGAAACTCAAAGTTCGATTGATAATAGTGAGCTTCGTATTCAAGCAAACAAGTCGGTGACGGAAAGTCTAAATTTTGCACTGGATATTACGCATGATGGCTCAAGTATTACAAGTGTTTCTGTTGGCGGTGATACAAGCTTATTCACCATTGCAGGAAATACAATCAAAGGGGCTGTAGGGTCTATTTATGAAGGGTTGTCGCTAGCCTATGTCGGAAACACATCAACAACGGTTAATATCGATATACAGGCAGGATTTGCCGACCTTCTTAATTCTAAGGTAGACCGTTATGCGAATTCGGTGACGGGGTCTATTATAGTAGAGTCTTTGCGTTTGGAAGATCGCAATGGTGAACTTAACCAGGAAATTGATGATATTGTAACGCGGGCGGAAAAGTACCGTGATGCTGAGATTGACAGGCTGGCGAGACTTGAGGCAGAGATCTCACAAGCGCAAATTTTGATAGACCAAATTAAAGCTATTGTAGGATCTGACGATGATAGCTAATCTAGGTGCTGATATGACTGATTCACACAATCCCTATGCGCAGGCGATGCAAGCGTATAAAAAAGCAGAAGCGAGTAAACCACTGAATGGCTTCGAAATTGCCACGAAGCTATATGCGGGCATACTCAAGAACCTATATGACTGTAAACGTGCCTATGAAGACAAGAATTTCGAAGAGATTGTTGAGATACACAAGAACACGTTTGATATTCTTGAAGCACTGCAAAGTAGCTTGAGCTTTGAAGACGACAAAGCAGTAGAAACGAGCGACTTCTTATATCGATTTTATAACATTATTTTTGTTAAAGTGGCGCAGGTTTTAGAACAAGAAGACCCTGCGGCAGAATACGAGGCGCTTATTAACTATGTGAAGCCTGTCTATGATCGCTGGAAAAATCTATCAGAGCCTGAGAAAGTTGACGCACAATCTGCTGAAGAAAATGAGGGTGCTGACCAGCCTATTGAAGAATAGGTACAATCCGCTTATTATAACCAGATGGTATCTGGTTTTCCTAAATGGCTAAAACGTATTCAACAATCGCATGACGAACAGCGATTGAAGTCTGATGATGTTCGTTTTTCCCCTTATCTTTGGCTCTATATACTGATTGGGCTTGTAGCTGGTTTTCTTGTCGGGATTGGCCTTTCAGCCTATGATCTGCCTGATTTTATCCAAAATGTAATAACGAAAGACAGTCTGAGCGAATGGCTGGCCCTGCCGGGCTATATATTTATTGACCTGCTTAAGATGGTTATTATTCCGCTGATCATGTCATCCATTGTTCTGGGGATTGCCGTCTCGCATAACAAAGACTTCTTAAAGAAAGTAGGCTTGCGTATCGTGCCGTACTTTATTGTAACTACCGCTATTGCTATCACAATTGGTCTTGGCATTGTCAATTTTGTGAAGCCCGGCGCGTATATAGACTCCTCTTTGCTTGAAAGTACCATGGCGACGCAAGAGATTGAGGTGCGTACTTTTGATGACCTAACAGTGCCGCAACGTATCCGTAATTTGATTCCTGTGAATTTGACGCAAGCCGAATACCATAATGAGCTGCTAAAGATTGTTATTTTCTCAATTATCCTTGGTGTCGTGATGTTGAATATGCAGGAAAAGAAAACACGTATTGCCATAGAGTTTGCGCATTTTGTACAGAGCGCATCCATGAAGGTTGTCGGCTGGGCAATTGCCTTGGCGCCATATGCTGTGTTTGGATTGCTGGCGAGCGTCACGGCTAAGGTTGGCTTTAACGCGATTTCTTCTATGGGTGTGTATATGGCCACCGTTATTGGCGGCCTTTTGGGCGTGCTTGTCGTCTATGCTCTCATCGTATTTCTTTTGGCAGGGCGAAATCCGTTCTTCTTTTTCGCCGCCATTCGTGATGTTCAGCTTCTGGCTTTTTCTACATCGACATCCAGCGGTGTTATGCCTATCACGATGAGTGTGGCTGAGACGCGCCTTGGGGTTAAGCCATCAATTAGCCGTTTCATCGTGCCGCTTGGTGCAACGATCAATATGGATGGAACGGCTTTGTATCAAGGGGTGGCGGCTGTCTTTCTGACGCAGGTTTTTGGCATTGAGCTGACGCTAATGCAGACTATTTTGCTATTAGTAACAACGATAGGTGCGTCAATAGGAACGCCCGGCACGCCAGGTGTTGGTCTTGTCGTGTTAGCGACGATTGTTGCAGGTATTGGCGTGCCGCCGGAAGGCATTGCGCTTATTCTTGGTGTAGACCGCGTTTTAGATATGTGCCGCACGACGGTGAATGTAACGGGTGACCTAACGGCATGTGTGGTGATGGATCGCTGGGTTCATTTGCCCGAGACGGAAGAGCCTGAGTCCGAATCGGCTTAATTGTTCGAGAAATCTCTTTTTATCAGTTTTTTGTGGTCTTTTATTTTTGGTCTCAATCTGTCTTTTAATAAATTGAAATAATTTACCTTTTTCCATTCTGAGTGTTTGATGGTGATGGCGGTAATAACGCCGCAGGTAAAGCCGATGATATGTGTCCAAAAGGCAATGTCGCCGCCTTCACCGCCAAAGATAGCTTGGAATAGATCCATGGAAAACCAAAGGCCGATAAATAAGGTCGAAGGCACATAAAAGCGCCAGAGAAGGGGGGCGCCGAATAGCAAGAGTGGCGGCGCTAAAGCAATAGTTGGGAAAAGTAGACGGATGCGCACATCCGGAAACAATATAAAATAGGCACCGAGAACGGCTGAGATAGCGGCACTGGCGCCAATCAGCGGGAGAGTTGATTCCGAACCGCTGAGCAGGACGTGAGCAAGTCCGGCAATCATGCCTGAGATAATAAAGAAGCTTAAGAATTTTGCGTGCCCAATAGCGTCTTCGACATTATCACCAAAAATCCATAAAAACAGGAGGTTAGGAATAATATGCTCCCATCCCGCATGAAGAAACATATAAGTGAATAAGGTGTGATCTGGCCCTGTGATATTCGCGGGAATAAGGCCGAAATTCACAATGGCTGTGTCTAATAAGGCTTTGGAGTCGAGCCAAAATTCAAACGCAAAAACGGCGCAGAATAGTCCAATCAAGATTGAGACTATGACAGGTTGGATCGTACGAGTGTTGTCATCTGAAATTGGGATCATTTGTCTTTAGTATATCTTTGCGGCGAGACCGCCTCAAGCACTGTTTTGCCGAAGGGTTGTGGGAGTAGCCCTTCGTAATAAGCGAGAATAAACGCGGCGGCGAGGCTGGAAATCATGCCGTGCGATCCGTGGGCAATGTTAATATATCTACCCTCATATGGGCCGATGATTGGAAGGCGGTCTTTGCTGGCGCATCTAAATGCCGCCCAGCCGTCTTCAATTTTTATATCATCGTGTTTTAGTTTTAGCTTTTCTAAATTATAAGTGTTATCTTTTTCTGTGACCCCCTCACTGTCATCCCAATGCGTGAATGTGGCGCCGAAAGAAATATGATTTTCGTCTATCGGTGCGACGTAGGCTCCATATGAGTGGACGTGCTTTAGGCCGTGATTTTTAGCTATCGCATAGCTGACTTGCCCGCGAATTTTTTGTATATCGAAGGCGCTAAAATCTTGGTGATAGCTAGTCGCCCATATATCGGCTTCTTTGATTTCTTGACCAAATTGCACGTCTAGATTTTGTGCATAATGGGCGCAAAGATTAGCTGGGCTGGCTGTACCTGCGTCTGTAAATAGGATGTTTTTGTCCTTGTATTCAACGCATTCTGATGGCCAGTTCATGTTGTTTTTGAATTTTTCAAAACGCAGGATTTTGGTTTCATTGTCTGGTTCGAATAGGGTGCCTATTTGGTTCAACTGTTCTTTGTTCTCGCGGTTAAAAAGGGCGAAAGCGGCGTTGTAATATTCATAGGCGGCGATACGCTCAGCCCCGATGCGCGGGCTGATAAGGCCGATCTTATTGCTAGAAGCGTTTTGTGCGCTATGCTCGTTTTTATCGTAAATCTTGATATGAGCGCCAAGCTGGGTGAATAAATGCCCTGTCGTCAGTCCGGCGAGTCCGGCGCCAGCTATTTTATATTCGTCACGCGCGTCTTTTTCTTTAGGGCGTTGCTGGTCGCTTTTGAATTGGCCGACCAGCATATCGCGCTTACGGCCAAACCCATTAACCTTTTCGATTTCAAATCCCGCACTTTCCAATCCGCGCTTTACCATGCCGGCGGCGGTGAAGGTCGCAAAGCGTGTTTGATTATGGGAGAGCCTACTCATATTTTGGTACAAAGCATCTTGCCACATATCAGGGTTTTGCGCTGGCGCGAAGCCGTCTAAGAACCAAAAATCCTGTTTATCGGCGATCTCGGGCAAGGCATCTTTAATGTCATCAAAGATAAGAACCAGAATAATATCAGGCTTGATGATGATCGGGTGAAAGCCAGAAATGCGTATAGGATATTTGCTAAGGAAGATGTCAAAAACATCTCCGAAATGATCTCGCCACTTTTCTAAGGATTTTGAAATATCCTCTTGTTTCAAAGGGTGTTTTTCAATGGCTGTATAAAAAAGTTTTTGTCCTTCTTTTTTTGTTTTTTCGAATAAAGAAGCAGCCATGAAAAAGTTGAGGCCTGTCCCAAACCCTGTTTCGCAAATGCGGATATGTTTGTAGCCGTTCCAACTGTGCGGCAGTTGGTTGCCTTTAAGGAATACATGGTCGGTTTCCGCCATCCCGTCATCAACAGAGAAATAGATATCCCCAAATTCGGTAGAATACGGGGTATTATTCTCTTTGAACTCTATGATCTTTTTATCCATCACACTACAATGATGCGGCGGCTGGAAAAATCAAGAGGCTGGTATTGTGCTTTTTGCCAGCTTGTGGCATTTTCTGGCGAATATTTTTACTTAAGGATAATTTTGTGAATACTCAAAATCACCAACAACTATCGTACAGACCTGATATTGACGGATTGCGGGCTATTGCCGTATTAGGTGTTCTGCTGTTTCACCTAAGTGCGTCTTACATGCCGGGTGGTTATGTCGGCGTTGATATCTTTTTTGTTATTTCGGGGTATTTGATTACGCGCATCATCTTAAAAGAGATGAATGCAGGCACATTTACCTTTGCGTATTTTTATGAACGCCGTATTCGGCGTATCTTTCCTGCGTTATTTTTTGTTTTACTAGTATGTACACCGCTTGCGTATCTGACTTTATACGGTGATGCACTTTTGACCTATGTGGGTGATTTGAAATATGCGGCATCGCAGATATCAAATATTCATTTTGCCAAGGATATAGATTATTTCCGTTTGGATGCTGAGCAATCACCGCTTCTTCATACATGGTCATTAGGGGTTGAGGAGCAGTTTTATGTGCTCTGGCCTTTATTGTTGCTAGCGGTGTTTAAGTTAGGGCGCAGAGCGTTGCCTTGGGTCATGCTGGGCGTTATCGTTTCTACCTTAGTTTTTTCCGAGTTTCTATTAAGGCATAACGCAGACTTATTTTCTTTCGCCGACAACAAGAACCAGGCGTTTTATATGCTCTACGCGCGTGCTTTCGAGCTTGCGATTGGTGGCATGCTTGCCATTCCTTTTTTCCAGCAAAAGCGCTTTGGCGCGGTGGGATGTAATGTTTTATCAATAGCTGGTGCTGTTCTCATTGCTATTTCCTATATATTCATTACGAAATCAGTCATGTTTCCAGGGGCTTTGGCTTTGTTGCCTTCTTTGGGCGCCGCTTTCATTATCTATGCCCATATAGGCGGAGAAAAAACTATTGTTGGGCAGGTGCTTTCTTTTAAGCCGCTTGTTTACATCGGTTTGATTTCTTATTCGCTCTATCTGTGGCACTGGCCATTCATTGCTATGTATGACACATATACGCTTGGTGCAGGGATATCGCACCAAACAGCTTTATGGCTCGGAGGTGCTTCGGTCATCTGTGCGGCGCTAACACATAAATTTATTGAAACACCGTTCAGGCGCTACCGCAAAGATGGTGATAAATCGCATAAGAAACGTGTTTTCTTCGTTGCGCTGGCGTGTATCGCTTGTTTTGCACTCGTGTCAGATGTTTGGAAAGATCGTCTGGAGGATGAGTTGCAGCAGGCTCCCTATACAACGCTGACTCCAGATTACAAGGACGATTACAGAAAAATATTTGGTGCGGACCAGAAATTTTCTCCCATTATATTGTCGGGGGACTCGCATTCAGCGGCCTATATGGATGGTACTTTTCAATGGGCCCGTGACAAAAAATCAAAGCCTCTGGAGGTTATTAACAGAGCAACATGTCAGCTTTCCGGTGATGATGAACATCAGGTTTGGGATAAAGATAAGTGCGCGCCATACAGAGAGGCGCTGAATAAACGTATTGAAGATACGGAACATCCTATTCAGTATTTGGTCTTTGCAAATCGATATGATGGTCTCGTAATTGGGATGTCTTCGAACAATGTTAGTGAAGAAACGATAGAACGCTTGTACAGCAGAAATGTTGAAAAATTTATGGATGGTGTTGTCTTCACTGTGAAGAAAATGAAAAAGTATCACCCGAATGCTAAAGTGGTGATTATTGGACAGGTGCCCAAGTTAAAAATGTCTCCTCAGCATTGTGCTCAAAGAGAACGTGTGCCATTGAATAAAATTATGAATGCGGAGTTTGCATGCCAGCCATACGAATTGGATACACTGATAAATGATCGTGTCATTAAGCCTTTTAATGCAGAACTAGAAGCGCTTTTATCGAAGTATGACAATGCAATCTATTTCTCTCCTGATAAAGCTTTTCCGCCGCAGGAAAATAGTCGCTGGTGGATATACTATAGAGACCACAACCACCTTAACCGAGAAGGTGGTATATATCTTTCAAGTTTTTTCAACTTCTAGGCTGAGCTAGTCTGGTCTTTTAAGAAACCTCCCATAAAAAAACCCCGAAGTCGTTAGACGACTTCGAGGCTCACTGTGGGGAAGGAGGACATAAACTTTTTTATTCATAATATGCTTGTATCCATTTGGAATATAAGCATATTGCTTTTAAATTCTGTAATATAAAACTAGACATAAAGTATGTGGACATAATTGTCAATAAAATTATAGAAAATAAATATTGTCATAAGGATACGGGCAGGATGAAGAAATTACGACCTTGTAGATGCTTGATTAAAGAGGGTAAACGGCATACCTTTTAAGGCATGACAATAGAAAATTTACTTTCGGCATCGGCGTTGCCATATGAAGCGCCAGACTTTAACGGATATCAAGACGATGAATTTCTTCCTGCTGTGGAAGAGGGCATCAAGCGCGCGCGTAAAAATATTGAGAAAATTCGAAACAACCCTTCAGCCCCGAGCTTTGAAAACACAATTGTCGCTTTGGAGGCAGCAGGTGAAGAGCTCTCAAGAGTTTCGAGCATTTATTACAATCTATATTCCGCCCATACAAATGACACGCTTCAGGCGCTGAGTCAGGAAATTGGCCCGATGACGGCTGCTTTTTCGAATGATATCTTGCTGGATGGACAGTTATTTGATCGCGTGAATTTGGTGTATGAGCAAATGGACAGGCTTCCGCTATCTACTGAGGAAAAGACATTGCTTGAGACAACATGGCTGGGCTTTGTCCGTAATGGTGCCAAATTGGGTGAAAAAGATCAAACACGCTTGCGTGAGATTGATGGTGAGCTTTCTAAATTAAGCCCACTATTTTCCAAGAATGTTTTGGATGCCACGAATGCATTTGAGCTTGTGATTGAAGATGAGGCTGACCTGTCTGGCCTGCCGGAATCGGCGACTGAGATGGCGGCGGATGATGCGGCAGAACATGGGTATGAAGGTAAATGGCGCTTTAGTCTGGATATGCCAAGCTACATTGCTTTTATGAGTTACGCTGATAACCGCGCATACCGAGAGAAGATGTGGCGCGCCTATACATCTAGGGCCATGGAAGGCGAGCACGATAACACAGATATTGTGAAGAAGATTATTTCTTTGCGTCATGAGCGTGCAAGGTTGCTGGGCTATGATACGCATGCGGCCTTCGTCCTTGAGCGCCGCATGGCTAAAGATACAAAAACAGTGATGAATTTTATTGACCGCACGCTGGAAAAGGCGCTACCGAAAGCGAAAGACGATTTGAAAGCCTTGGCAGATTTTGCGAAGAAGCAAGATGATATTGAAGCGCTGAAGCCATGGGATATCATGTATTACAGCGAGAAGACGAAAAAAGAAGTCTTTGACTTTGATGCTGAGGCGTTACGCCCCTATTTTGAATTAGACAAAGTTCTTGAGGGCATGTTCTTGCATGCGCAAAAACTTTACAACCTTGATTTTAAAGAAGCGGAAGAAGGGAGGTATTCTGTATACCATCCTGATGTGCGTGTCTTTGAAGTTTGGGACCGAAGTGATGATAGCTTCAAAGCGCTGTATTATCTGGATTTTTTCCCGAGACCTTCAAAGCGAGCAGGGGCGTGGATGAATGTGTTTCGGGCGCAAGGTTTAGAAGACGGGGAGCAAAAACGCCCTATCGTCGTGAATGTGTGTAATTTTACAAAACCCACAAAGACAAAGCCGTCTCTTATTACGCACCGCGAGGCTGAAACAATGTTCCATGAATTTGGGCATGGTCTTCATGCTATGCTGGCGGATGTAACCTATAAATCTATGTCGGGGCCGAATGGTGTATTGTGGGATTTTGTCGAGCTTCCTTCTCAAATGAACGAGCAATGGCTTGGTGAGATGGAAACATTGGAGACTTTTGCTAAGCACTATGAGACTGGAGAAATTATCCCGCAAGAAATGGTTGATAAGATCAAAGAAACGCAGACCTTCATGTCGGGCTGGCAAACTCTGAGGCAGCAATCAATGTCAAAGCTGGATATGTTGCTTCACTCATCTGATCCTTCGGAGATAAAGGATGTTGTTGATTTTGAGCGTAAAATCATGAAAGAAGTGGAACTGCTTCCTTATGAAGGGGGATGTCTGTCGACGTCTTTTTCGCATATTTTTGCCGGCGGCTATTCAGCTGGGTATTACTCCTATATGTGGGCGGAAGTCTTGGATGCTGATGCATTTGAAGCCTTCGTTGAGCATGGTTTATATGATGCTAAGACGGCAGAGAAATTCAAAACACTTCTCGCGAGCGGGGCAAGTGAAGACCCAGCAGTTCTATATGAGCGCTTTAGAGGCAGAAAAGCGAATGAAGATGCACTGTTCAGGCGTAAAGGTTTGCTAGAAGCAGAAGAAGCGGCATAGTTTTGAACGACCCCTGTTATTGACTTATAGCGGCTTATAGGTATTATCTGCCCATTAATTCTTAAATTCTTACAGGAGATGAAATGGATCTTTCAACTATCACGGACTCAATTAATAAAGACACTGTCGATACAGTTATTACATATTTGACGGTTTATGGCATGCAACTTGTTGCCGCTATCGCTATTTTCTTTATTGGTAAATGGCTTGTCAGAGGTCTGACGAACTTTGCTGAAAAGGTGATGAATAAAGGTAATTTGGACCCGACACTATCGAAATTTCTGAAAAATATTTTATACGGNTTTGGTTTTGTCTTTGTTTGTATCGCGGCGNTNAGNCAGCTAGGTATTGAGACGACATCTCTGGCGGCAGCGATTGCGGCTGCTGGCTTGGCTATTGGTCTGGCACTTCAGGGTTCTTTGTCTAACTTTGCGGCAGGTTTCCTGATCATCCTTTTCCGTCCATTTAAAGCGGGTGACTATGTTGAAGTAGCTGGCACTGCAGGGACGGTCACAGAAGTATCGATTTTCACAACAAAACTTCTGACGCCGGATAATAAAGAGATCATTGTGCCGAATGGTAGCATTACAAATGATAACATCATTAACTATTCAGCGCAGGCAACGCGCCGTATCGATCTTGTCGTTGGTGTGAGCTATTCAGACGACCTGTCAAAAGTGAAAAAGACGCTTGAGAAGATTATTAAAGCGGAGAAGCGCGTGCTAACAACACCGGAATGCACGATTGCGGTAGCGGAGCTTGCAGATTCTTCTGTAAACCTTGTGGTGCGTCCATGGGTAAATACACCTGAATACTGGGCTGTGCGTTTCGACCTTATTGAGACTATCAAGAAGACATTCGATAAAGAGGGTATTTCTATTCCATTCCCTCAGCGCGATATCCATGTGATCTCAAATGCGGCTGAGCAGAAAATTGCCGCATAGCATAGATAAAATAAGGATATAGCCTTATTTCGCCATAATCATATCGTTTTAGAGCCCAAATCTTGCCAGATTTGGGCTCTAGACTATCTAATATTAAAGATGAAAACTTTCATATTCTAAGGAGAAAAAAGATATGACGAGAACTTTACTACTATCAGCAGTTTCATTGGCCGTTTTAGGCCTTTCAGCCCCCGCATTTGCCGACCATCATATGGATAAAAAAGAGATGCATAAGAAGATGGAAAAGCACATGATGGAAAAAATGGATACAGATGGCGATGGAAAAATCTCTAAAGCCGAAGCGGATGCTCATCATGAAGAAAAATTCAAGAAAATGGATGCGAATGGTGATGGCTTTATCACAAAAGATGAGAAAGAAGCTGTGCGTGAAAAGATGAAAGAAAAGCGCGGCGAATATAAAGAGAAGATGAAAGAAAAGCGTGACGCTGCTTCTGAAGAATAACCCTTTGCTTATGGCATAAAATATTAAAAGGCGCCTTTCGGGGCGTCTTTTTTATTGGCCTGTAAGGCCGTATTCTTCGAGTGTGGATGTTTGCTCCATCCATTTCTCATTCACTTTGACAAGGAGGGAGAGATGCGTCTTGCGCTCTAGAACCTCCGTGAGTTCAAGACGGCTTTTTTCACCGATAGATTTTATTTTGTTGCCGCGGCGACCTAAGACAAGCGATTTTTGGCTGTCTCTTTGCACATATATGATCTGTGATATTTTTACGCTTCCATCGTCAAAATTTTCCCATTGTTCTGTATGAACATGAATGGAGTAGGGGAGTTCGTCGTGAAGTAGATCGTATATGTGCTCCCGTGTGATTTCTGCCGCCAACATACGCATGGACATATCTGTGACCTGATCCGAATCGTAGTGCCATGTGCCTTCGGGCATGGCTTTGGCTAGATCATTTTTTAAATCTTTTACACCGCTGCCTGATAGTGCCGACACCATGAAGGTTTTATCGAAACTGGCGATTTCGTTGAGCTGTACAGTAATGTCCAAAAGCTTATTTTTGTTAATGCGGTCAATCTTGTTGAGAATGAGCCATTTTGGCTTTTTGCTTTGTTCAAGGCGCTCCAGCAGAGGCTTTTGGAGTTTAATGCAATTATCTTTGGCGACATCGACGATAAGCAGGCATAGCTCTGCATCCTCCATGCCGGCCCAGGCGGCGTCGACCATTGTGCGGTCAAAGCTTTTCTTTGCATTAAAAACACCTGGCGTGTCGATAAGAATGATTTGTGCGTTTTCTTCTTCATGCAAGGCAATGCCTTTAATTTGCATGCGTGTTGTTTGCGCTTTACGTGATGTGATCGTGACTTTTTCGCCAACAAGTTCGTTGATGAGTGTGGATTTTCCTGCATTGGGTAGGCCCAGTACAGCAACAAAGCCGCATTTTTCTGCTTTAGATGGGGAGGTGTCTGTCATGAGAGGGATTATACTTCTAAACTCTCTTTTGTGTCACCCTTTGATGTCATATCCTCAAGCATAGACTGCTCTTTTTGGATGCGTCTGATCATTGCATTAAAGATTTCTTCTGGCACATTGACGTTGCAGGCGCTTTCTAAACCTTTAAAGCCGGGGAATGTGTTCGCTTCACATATGGTGTAACCATCTTCAGTNAAGAGCANGTCGATACCNGCNATTTGAATATTAAGNGTNCGGGCNGTTTCNANGGCNAGGCGAATGGCTTCNTCGTCCGGNTGGAATTCNTTAACNCTGCCGCCTTGGGAATANTTTGCTTTAAAACCGCCCGGNTTGGCNTTACGCTCCATGCTGGCAATNACTTTNCCATCNACGACGAAAAGCCTTACATCNCGGCCTTTACTCTTTGATATAAATTCNTGNAAAATAAGAAGAATATTTGGNTGNGTTTCNCCNATNANNTCCATCANATCGTGGAANGCTTCCGGACTATCAATNAGNAANACNCCGCTACCNTTNACGCCCATNAGTGTTTTNACAACAACAGGNAAACCGAGTGTTTCTTCGATCAATTTCATGTTCACGGGGAACTTGGCAAGCATTGTTGATGGAGTCGGCAGGTGATTTTCGGCTAAGATTTGGTGCGTGTGGAGCTTATCTGCTACGGACTCAATGGTTGAAGAGCCGTTGAAAACGCGCACGCCCATATGTGCCAACTGACGTATAACAGCGAGTGCGAAGTACCCTGTGTCGATAACATAGGTTCTGGGCAGAAGGAAGTCGGGTAGGGTGTGGGCCTTAGAGTCAATCATGACCGTATCGCGGACTTCATCATCCACCATCAGGTCAAATTGCTCCGGCTTGTATACTTCGACGGTTACGCCCATCTTTTTGCCTTCTGAGACAAAGCGGCGGACTTCATAAGCTTCCGCTGTTGGGGCTTCCAAATCTTCGTTGAATAGAATCCAAACTTTAATTTTCGGGCTCCTTGCCATTCTTATTTCTTCATTTG
>PALX01000041.1 GCA_002710775.1 Micavibrio sp.
GGCATAGGCAACGCCGCGCATCTGTCTGGCCTGTCCGTTAAAAGAGGCCTTATACGCAAAGTCAACATAGGTAGCATAACCACTACCCAAGCCGCCGCCTTCAGCAAAATAGCCAATCTTCACATCATCGTAATTCACAAAATACTGACGCCAGAAACTGTCATTCAACTCACGAGACACGATATCTTTCAGATATTTCTTCGGATAAATTTCGAAGCGCTCGTCTTTTTCGATGTCCATTTTACATTGCGCCATATCCTGTGCCGCTGGCGCGACAATGAACAAACGCTCGCCATCATGTTTATTGACCTGTTTTGTCCAACCATCGGGATACGCAATTACCACGCCAAAATCAGGGTCGGTCCACATCGTAACCTCTGCTTTCGCAGAAAAGCTAAAACCAACTAACAACAATAAAAAAGATGCAAAAATACGCACGTCTAATTTTCCTTTTTTCTAAGTATCAAAGTGTAATAGATGGATTTCAAAAAGCCAGCAATAAAAGACATATTAATCTTACCCATCTTTAGCGCTTTCTTAAACGCTTGAAAAGCCGACACTGGTCGTCCCGTCTTTAACAAGACATGGCCAAAATTAACCCAAAATTTTCCACTCGGATACAGACCTTTTTCCAAGCTATTAATCATCTCAACCATTTTCATGTTTTCACCTTCGGCTGGAGCAACTTGTTCTCTCACATGAACACGCAGACTAAAATCCTGTTTTTCTGACTGAACTAAAAGAGCTTTATATAGCTGCTTAACACTATCAGGAAGGCTCTCGGTGTCCTCTGCTTTCTTACCGCCTACGGTGTTGAAGTTAGCATCATAGAATTTGATTTGTTTATGCGCATCAAGGCCAAGAGCTGCGGCAATCTGACGAAAGCGCTGAATATACTGCTCAGGTGGCAAATCATAGGACAACACAGGTATATTATATTCTTGTGCCAGCGGCAAAACTTCGCGGTTATAATCCGCCCAGAGCTTTAAGCCCTCTTCAATCGGTAAGTTACTACGCTTCAATAATGACTTCGCCACTGTCATCGGGTGACGCAAAGAAATAATACAGGCGGCGTTAGGCGCAATCGACAGCCACTGATACGGCATAAGTGCAATACGCGGGTCTTTCACCACGGCCATAGATGGTTTGGCCTGATTAATCATATTCTCCAACACAAACTCAGCAATTTTATAATCACTGGCTATCCATGGAATAGCCTTATTCGGAATATTAGACCACTTATAACCATTACGCTTTAAAACCACTTCATTAAATAAATGGACATCGGGGCTTTCGCGGTTTCCCTTGGGATTTGATGATGCCTTATTTACATGGGCCATATCAGCCTCATTATAAACGCCAAGATCTTCGAGGCATCCCGTCAAGCAACTCGTGCCGCTTCGGTGCATACCAACGATAAAAATTAAATCTTTGGAGCGTTTTGCATCAATCATTTCCAAAAACCCATAATATCCAGAACCTCTTGGTAAACAGGCTCTGCGATAGAAGACGCTTTTTCAGAACCCTCTTTCAGCGCTTTATCAATCTGCGCAGGATCATCAAGCAGTTTACTCATCTCTGTCGTAATCGGCGCTAGTTTTTCAACGGAAAGCTCAATCAGCGCTGGCTTGAATTCAGAGAATTGCTTTCCGCCAAACTCTTTTAAGACATCTGCTTTACTTTGATCTGACAACGACGCATAAATCCCAACAAGGTTCGAAGCCTCAGCGCGTCCCTCTAATCCATCTTCATTTTCAGGTAACGCTTCTGGGTCAGTTTTGGCTTTCTTGATTTTCTTAGCAATCAAATCAGCATCATCCGTAAGGTTAATACGAGTCATATCGCTTTCCGCCGATTTTGACATTTTTTGAGTCCCGTCACGTAAGGACATCACACGGGTCGCAGGTCCTGCTGAAATTGTCTCTGGCAATGGGAAAAAATCAACGTCATAGCGGTGGTTAAATGTCGATGCGATTTCCCGCGCGAGCTCTAAGTGCTGGCGCTGATCATCACCAACAGGCACATGCGTCGCCTTATACACCAAAATATCAGCAGCCATCAGCACTGGGTATGCATATAGCCCTAAGCCTGCGCGCTCCGTATTCTTCCCTGCCTTGTCCTTGAACTGAGTCATGCGGTCCAGCTTGCCCATCTGAGTCATCGTTGCGAAGAGCCAGTTCAGCTTTGAATGCGCAGGCACCGCCGATTGCACAAACAATGTCGATTTATTGAGATCAATCCCCCCAGCAATATAGGCCGCGGCAATCTCGCGCGTTGATTGCGCCAAAGCATCGCGGTCATAACTCACGGTGATAGCATGAAGATCCACCACGCCATAAAGACACATATCTGCGCCTTGGTTTTGCAAGTTCACCCAGTTTTTCAGCGCACCCAAATAGTTACCAAGGTGCAACTGGTTCGTTGGCTGCATACATGACAGAATTCTTTTACTCATTTTTGTTTTTACCCATTATTCTATTGAAATCGTCCATACGGATTAGCTTCACCCAGACTACGGAAAAGAAATAAACAATCAATCCTAAAAGCACAAGAATGACCATTTTTACGACAGCCTCGAATGGTAACAGCACATCAGCCAGCATAATCGAAAGTCCCATAACAAGTGCGCAGAGCGTAATTTGTATGACTTGTGTTTTAAAACGCGGCGCATATACGTGATATTCACTACGCTTCATTGCACCCAGATAGAGCGCTATTTGCATCCATGTTGTCAGTGATGTTGCAAGTGCGATCCCCATAACGCCAATCTCTTTGATCAAAATAAGGCTCAACCCAATATTAAGGAGTGTCCCGATAATAGATATTTTTACAGGCGTTACTGTGTCTTGGTGTGAGAAATACAGAGTTGAGAATACTTTTGCCAAGATAAAGGCCGGAAGCCCGAGCGCATAAGCGCGAAGCACGCCACTGGTGATATGTGTTGCTTCAGATGTGAATGCCCCGCGCTCAAATAACCCTTCGATAAGCACATGCGGCATAACAGCCAAGGCCGTAGCAGCAGGCATTGCCAAAAGAAGACCAAAGAAAAGAGACTGGTCAAACAACCCTTGCGTCTTGAACTTGTCGCCTGAGGATACAGCACGCGACATCATCGGCAAAAGCGCTGTACCAATGGCAATTCCTATGATCCCTAACGGTAATTGATTGAGGCGGTCTGCATAATATAGTGCCGAGATAGCCCCTGCTTGCAAGAATGAGGCAAGGATGACATCAACAAAGATATTAATCTGGACAACTCCTGCTCCAACAATACCTGGGGCCATGAGCTTGAATAGTTTCTTAATATCCTTATCCAACTTTGGTTTTTTAAAATTAAGATCGATCCGGTAGCGCTTGAGACAGTAATACAAGAACACCGCTTGCAATACGCCGGAAAACGCTACGGCCCAGACAAGGGCATGCCCTGCTGTTTCAAAAAAACCGCTAAGCAATAAACCGCTGATCAGACATAAATTAAATAAAATCGGCGCCGCGGCGAAAGGTGCGAATTTGTCATGGGCATTCATCATACCGCCAAGCAACGCACCGAATGATATCAGCGCAAGATAAGGGAATGTCACGCGAGTGAACTCAATAGCCAGATCAAAACGCATCTCCCCTTCCGTGAAACCAGGCGCAATAAGGCCAATCACAAAAGGCATGAACCACATCACGATAAGGCTGAGCGGTATCAACACGCCCATCATCACCGACGCGACACGTCCTGCATATTCCGCCGCCGCTTCCCTGCCTAGCTTTTCATCCTTATCCGCATAGGTCGGTACAAAAGCAACAGTGAAAGCACCCTCCGCCGTAATACGTCTGAAAAGGTTGGGTAATTTAAGCGCGACAAAAAAAGCATCGGCAATAGGCCCTGCGCCTAATATCGCCGCCATAAGAATATCTCGCACGAAGCCAGCAACACGGCTCAGTGCGGTTAATCCAGATACGGCAGCAAGGGCTTTTAAAAGTCTCATCGCTTTCTTTTTTAAACGAGAATTATAATTGAATAAAGGATGAAAACGTGGTTAATCTCATTTCTATGAGCAAGACAAGCAAAGATAACCCAGAACAAAACTGGTTTGGCGAACGCGCCGTAGATGCGAATGAGAAGACAGAGCTGGTTGGCGGCGTCTTTCACTCCGTGGCGCAAAAATATGATCTAATGAATGATGCGATGTCTTTTGGCACGCATCGCCTGTGGAAAGATCGATTTGTTTCGATGATCCGCCCTCGTATGAACTGGGAGTACCTAGACGTGGCTGGCGGCACAGGCGACATTGCCTTTAGAATCCGCAAAAAAACCTCGCCCAAGACATCTATTACCGTTTCAGATATCAATGAGTCGATGCTCTCTGTAGGCCGTGATCGCGCTATTGATCTTGGCTACACACAAAATATGGATTTCATTGTAGGGAATGCAGAACACCTGCCTTTTGCTGATAACAGCAAAGATATCTACACCATTGCTTTTGGTCTGCGTAATGTCACACGCATTGATGATGCCTTAAAAGACGCCTACCGCCTTCTCAAACCCGGTGGTCAATTCTGGTGTCTAGAATTCAGCCATGTCGAAAACCCGCTGATGAGCAAACTATATGACACTTATTCATACCACCTGATCCCTAAAATGGGACAGATGATCGCGGGCGATGCCGATAGCTACCAATATCTGGTAGAAAGTATTCGTAAGCACCCAACGCAAAAGCAACTTGCGGCGCGGATGGAAGAGGCAGGCTTCACCGATGTGAAATACACAAATATGAATTTTGGCGTGGTTGCTATCCACCGCGGGACAAAGCCTGAATAGAAGACTATAAACTTGCGCATAACTACACATGAAAGATTTGCTTTTACTGTAAAAGTTTTAGTACTATGCAAAATATAGAATTACCGAGGAGTTAAAAAATCATGTCAGACTTTATTAAATTTGCCGTTGTTGCTGTTATCGCCGTTATTGGGACAGTTTATTTCTATCCTAACCTTAACGCAGATAGCGTTGCGAATATTGAGCCTGCTGCTGGTACGTCGACCACTGTAAGCGGTGCATCTGACGAAGATTTGATGGAAACATTGAACCGTTCTTTAGAGCGCGCAAACCAAGCTCTTGAAGAAGCAAACAGAAAACTCGAAGATCAAAATACTTTCGAGAATATTGATGGCACAACCTACTAAATCAGTCCTTCTTATTATCTCTGGTGGCATTGCCGCTTATAAGAGCTTAGAACTCATCCGTCTTTTCAAAAAAGACGGCATAGGGGTTCAAACCATTTTGACCAAATCGGGGGCTGAATTCGTTACCCCGCTGTCTATTCAGGCACTTTCAGGTAACAAGGTTTACCAAGATTTATGGGACTTAACGGCTGAAAGTGAAATGGGTCATATCGAGCTATCACGCGCCGCTGATCTTATCTTGGTTGCCCCAGCAACAGCTAATATCCTTGCAAAAATGACCCATGGCATTGCCGATGATCTGGCCACGACATGCCTGCTTGCTACAAACAAGCCTGTCATCGCCGCACCCGCCATGAATGTTAAAATGTGGGAAAATGCCGCCACGCAAGACAATATCGCGACACTTAAAAAACGCGGTATAGATATCATACAACCTGAAGAAGGCGACATGGCTTGCGGCGAATACGGTGAAGGTCGACTGCCAGACCCCGAAACTATCTTCAGCATCGTTAAAAAAAAACTAAATCCTGAGACACTCCCTCTTCATGGTAAAATCGCTTTTGTGACGGCAGGGCCAACCTATGAAGCCATTGACCCTGTGCGCTTTATCGGAAACCATTCATCAGGGAAGCAAGGTTATGCCATCGCCGAAGCTCTGCGTGACGCAGGCGCAGAAGTGACGCTTATTTCAGGCCCGACACGTTTACAAGATCCGCACGGCGTCAAAACGGTCCATGTAACATCCGCACAAGAAATGCTTGACGCCAGCCTTGAGCGCATTGATTCAGACATTGCGATATGCACCGCCGCCGTTAGCGACTGGAGAAGCACCGAACCTGCCGATCAAAAGATCAAGAAGCAAACTGGCGCGGATGCGCCAACATTGGTGCTAACCGAAAATCCAGATATCCTCGCGACAATATCTAAACATAAAAGCCGCCCCGCCCTTGTCATCGGTTTTGCCGCCGAGACACAAGAAGCCGAGAAGAATGCGAAAGAGAAACTCCTTAAAAAAGGATGCGATTGGATCATTGCAAATGAAATCAGCATAACCAACCCTGTTTTCGGCCAAGATACCAATACAGCGGCTCTTATTACACGAAATGGTGTTGAAGAGAGCTGGAAAACGCAAACAAAAGTGGATATCGCCCGCAAGATAGTTGAAAAAACGGCACTTTTCTTTTACCAAGGAAGTACAGCAGATACTTCATGGCAAGATAATAAAGAAAGGGCTTAATCATGACCACACTCACCGTTGCGCTTAAAACACTCGATCACGCGAAAGATATCGCAATTCCTAAATATGAGACAGAACAATCCGCAGGTATGGACCTTACTGCTGCGATTGATGAACCTTTTATCCTCGGTCCGGGTAAACGCACATTGGTGCCAACAGGCCTTGCTATGGCGCTACCAGCAGGCTATGAAGCACAAGTACGCCCAAGATCAGGTCTTGCGGCGAAACACGGCATTACAGTTCTGAATACGCCAGGCACAGTAGATGCTGATTATCGCGGTGAAATCAAAGTTATCTTGATTAACCTTGGCGAAGAAAGCTTTACGATTGAGCGCGGCATGCGCGTTGCACAGATGGTTATCGCCAAGCATGAAACCGTGGCATGGAATGTGACTGAAGACCTAGAAGAAACAGCGCGCGGTGCGGGCGGTTTTGGCTCTACAGGCACAGGCAACTAAGGTAAAACAAGTATTCACCTATCCCCATGAGCGTGAAAGCAAAAAAAGAAGCGACATCAAAAACTGATGAGGCGGATAATACGCCCCAACACACGCCAATGATGCAACAATATCTGGAGGTTAAGGCTAACCATCCTGATTGTTTGCTGTTCTACCGTATGGGTGACTTCTATGAGCTTTTCATGGATGATGCCGTGACTGCCGCTGAGGTTCTGGACATCACTCTAACCAAGCGCGGCAAAGCCCAAGGCCAAGACATTCCCATGTGCGGCGTTCCTTTCCACGCTTATGAAAGCTATCTCGCCAAGTTGATCCGCGCAGGATATAAGGTGGCTATTTGCGAACAAACAGAAACCCCTGAACAAGCGCGCGCACGCGGCGGTTATAAAGCCCTCGTTAAACGTGAAGTCGTCCGTGTTGTTACACAAGGGACATTAACTGAAGACACGCTACTCGAAGCACGCAAAAACAACTATCTTGCCGCTTTGGTCCGAACCAAAGGCGAATATGCAATGAGCTGGTGCGATTTATCTACGGGCCAGTTTTGCGTCACAGCTCTTGCCCCAAATCAAATCTATGCCACCCTCGCTCAGATTGACCCAAGTGAGTTGATTATCCCTGAAGGCATCTATGCCGTAATGAGTGACTTTCCGCATGACTTAAAAGAACGCTTGAGCATTGAACCGGATGTGCGCTTTAATTACGCCTCATGCGAAAAAACCATTAAGAATACCTATAATATCCAAACGTTGGATAGCTTCGGCGAATTCGGTGCGGCAGAGACCATCGCCGCAGGAGCGCTCATTGACTACATCGAGCGCACACAGCTCGGCAGCCTGCCCTATCTCGCCCCGCTCCAACAGGTGCAAACAGGGACGCATATGGAGATTGATGCGGCAACACGTCGCTCGCTTGAACTTACTCAAAGCCAGTCAGGCACTAAAAAAGGATCACTCCTACACACAATGGATTGGTGCGTCAACGGGGCAGGATCACGCCTCTTATTTGACTGGATATCAGCCCCGCTTCAAGATTTAGCCGCCATTAATGCAAGGCTCGACCTTGTTGAGCTATTTCATAATGACCTGTCTTTGCGCCAAACATTGCGCGAAATCCTCAAAGAAGTCCCAGACATTGAGCGCACATTAGCCCGCTTAACGATTGGCCGCGGCGGGCCGCGTGATCTGGAGAATATCTCTATCGGTCTACAAAAATCACTCGGCGTTATTGCGACTCTCTCAAATGCTTCAGCAAAAGAATTGCTAAAGCCCTTTTTAGATCAGCTTTCCCATGATGGGCAAACAAGCGCCTTGCTTGAGACTTTAAGCCAAAGTATCACACAAGACGCGCCAGCCATGGCACGCGATGGAGGCTTTATCGCCAAAGGCTATCACCCTGAGTTAGATCGCTATCGTTCCATCAAAGAAGATAGCAAGAAACTAATCGCTGAGCTGCAAGGCCGCTACGCTCAAGACACTGAAATAAAAGGGTTAAAAATAAGCTATAACAATGTATTAGGGTACTTTATTGAAGTATCATCTAAGTATGGAGATAGCCTGCTTGTTGGCGCAAATGATGATAATAAAAACGACAACCCATTTGTACACAGGCAAACACTGGCAAGTGTTATGCGTTTCACAACGCCTGAACTATCCGAACTTGAGCGTGATATTACGCAAGCTGGCGATAAGGCCATTGCGATTGAGCAAGAACTCTTCACAAAACTTGTTAGCCAAGCATCAGATTGCGCCCGCAAGTTAAAAGATATCGCACATGTTTTAGCACAGTTAGATGTCCTCTGCGCCCTAGCCGAACTTGCGGAAGACCTCAATTACACACGCCCTACCCTCGATAACAGCTATAGCTTTAAAATCGAAGGCGGACGCCACCCGATTGTTGAGGCCGCCCTTAAGAAAGCCAGCGACCAACCCTTTATCGCCAATGATTGTGATATGAGTGATGCAGATCGTGTCTGGCTCCTGACAGGGCCAAATATGGCCGGTAAGTCTACATTTTTGCGTCAAAACGCTTTGATTGCGATCATGGCGCAGATGGGAAGCTTCGTACCTGCACAAAGCGCGCATATCGGCATCATCGATAAAGTATTTAGCCGTGTCGGTGCCTCAGATGATCTAGCTTCTGGCCGCTCTACTTTTATGGTTGAGATGGTGGAAACAGCCGCTATCCTCAATCAGGCTACAGACCGATCTTTCGTGATATTAGACGAAATTGGCCGCGGCACAGCCACCTATGATGGCCTGTCTATCGCATGGGCATGTACAGAACAACTTCATGAAGCTAATAAAGCACGGACGATCTTTGCCACGCATTATCACGAACTTACCGCCTTAGAAGAAAAACTAAGTGCTTTATCTTGCCATGCCATGCAGGTTAAAGAATGGAAAGGCAAAGTGATTTTCCTCCATGAAGTCGCCAAAGGGGCAGCGGATCGTTCTTATGGCATTCATGTTGGACGCATTGCAGGACTGCCGACATCCGTAACCAAACGTGCGGAGAGCATCTTAAAGACGCTTGAGAAAGATAAAAACAAAGCAGGCCTCAACGCCCTCCCTTTATTTGAAGACGCCAGCGAGAAGCAAGAAGAAGCCACACAACAAGAAAGCGCCGCTATCTCCTCCGCCGTTTATGAGATCATGGAAAATATTGATCCTGATTCCCTTACACCAAAAGAAGCATTAGAATGGCTTTACACATTAAAGGAAAAACTAGTATAACTTTGCCATGAAAATGATTAAGCCCTCCAGTTTACTAATATTAAGTAGCGTGATCTTCCTAGGCGCATGTGCCTCGTCAGCACCTGCCGCCATAGACGAAACACCTAAGCTTTCAGAAAAAGGAAAGCCGGTCTTTATTGAAAGTTCAGTTGTCCTTGAACAATATGATGCCGCCAGCGGCAAGACATGTACCGTGCGAAAGACACCTGATGATGCGCGCATCACAGCCTGTATGGGCGAAGATGGTGAATGGAAAGTCCTGACCCTTTATGAAGGAGGAAGATAAGATATGGCTATTTTTAATACATCTGTAAAAACACTAGCGCTGTCTATTCTTTTATTCCTATCTTTGGGGCTAACTGCTCACGCCCAAACAATCGATGACATTCCAGAAGAATACCTAAACCAAGCTACAATGGATACAAGCGCTGAGAGCAAGACCGAAAGCGTTTCTATTGATCGACCCGATGTAAAAAAAGACACAGAGACAGAAGAAAACCTGCCCTATGGCGCTCAACTATTCCGCGGACAATTTTCTGCCGATGCCGCGATTAGCCTTAATCCAAATTATGTGATTGCGCCGGGCGATAAGATCAACATCTCTTTATGGGGCGCTGTGAACGCCACGCAAACGACTGTCGTTGACGCGCAAGGCAATATTTTCATCCCTGATGTCGGCCCTGTGAAAGTTGCTGGCACAAAACTTGGTGACCTAAACACCAAAGTTAGAAAGCAAATTCGCACCGTTTATACAGATGGTGTACAAGTTTACACCAATATGGGTACAGCACAGCCTGTATCTATTTTTGTGACTGGTAATGTCGTAGCACCTGGACGGTATAGCGGCGTGTCTACATTTACTGTTTTCCACTACATTGATTTAGCACAAGGCATTGACCATGAGCGCGGTAGTTACCGTAACATCGAACTCATCCGCGACGGGGAAACCATTGAAACTTTCGACATTTATGACTTTCTAAACAAAGGCCTAAGACCGACAACACAGCTTAAAGACGGCGATACTATTTTTGTTAAGCCACAGCTTAAAAGCGCCGCCGCCAAGGGTGAAATTCGCAATGAATATCGCTTTGAGTTTGCCAATGATGTAATCTTAGGCGAAGACATGCTAACGCTTGCTATACCTAGCCCGAGCACGACACATGCTTCTGTGTCAGGAACGCGCGATGGTGTTCCGTTCATGGACTACCTATCCTTAAAAGACTTTAAAACAGCGCAAATTCACGATGGCGATATTGTTACGTTCAGCAACGGTGAAACGGGCGACCAGCTAACAATCACGATCACCGGCAAACATGACGGTCCACAAGAAATGGTTGTGCCATATGGAACAAAACTCTCTGAAGTGCTTGATTATATTCCTGTCGACAAAGGTATTGTAAATATTGACGCCATTCAACTTCAGCGTAAAAGCGTAGCCGCTCAACAAAAAAAATCCTTAGAAGAATCCTTAAGTCGTCTGGAACGCAAAGCCTTATCAAGTGCGCCAATCAGCCAGTCTGCCGCATCTCAGAAAGCACAAGAGATTGCCTTTATCAGCCGCTTTATTGACCGCGCGAAACAAGTTGAGCCAGAAGGCCGTGTCGTGGTTTCAGGCAAAGATGGGCTCGAAGATGTCTTATTGGAAGACAATGACAATATCATCATTCCGATCCGCACCTCTATTGTTATGGTCAATGGCGAGGTTTATAACCCGAAAGCTGTTGTCTATAAATCCGGCAAAAATGCCAAGTACTATATTAACCGTGCTGGCGGCTTCAGTGACTTTGCCGATGAAAAAGGTATCCTGATCTATAAAGCCAATGGCGAGAGCATCCCTTATGACGAAACCAAGGTAGAAGCCGGAGATGAAGTCATTGTTTTGCCAAAACTCAAACTCAACGCATTGCAAGTTACAAAAGAAGTTGTTGATGTGATCTTTAAGATTGCAACGACTGCCGCTGTGCCAATTGCCTTGTTCGATGACTAAGCCATCCGTCACTTTGTGCTCCAAAGGCATGCGCTCCATTTCAGGGATCGCAACAATGCTTGCGGATTATATCGTCACAGATAATAGCCAAAAATCTGATTACTACGCTGGCTGGGGCCGCCGTCCGAGCATGAAGCGGGCACAAAAAACAGCCCAAAAAAACAAAAAGAAAGCATTATGCCTTGAAGATGGTTTTTTGCGCTCTGTTGATTTTATGCCGGGGAAGAAGAACCCGCCGCTTTCCATTATCACTGACAAAAAAGGTATCTATTTTGACGCCAGTAAGCCCTCAACGCTCGAAGATATTCTAAACACCAAAGAATTTACGCAAGAAGAACTAGGACGCGCACAGCTTTGCATCGAAAAAATAAAAAGTTATACGCTGTCCAAATACAATAATGGGCTATTTTACAGCAAAGAAGCCCTTAACATTCCCGCTGACAAAGAATGCATCCTTATTATTGATCAATGCTATGGCGATGCGTCCTTAAAATACGGGCAAGCCGATCAGTCTAGCTTTGACAAAATGATGCGGGATGCTAAAAACAATCACCCCAACGCCATTTTACTCATCAAAACGCATCCCGATGTGCTGGCGGGGCGGGCTAAAGGTTACCTTAAGAAATATTATAAAGACCAGAACGTTGTCGTGATTGACAAAAATGTTAATCCGCATTGCCTGTTTACCTATGTCAGCGCTGTTTATACAGCAACAAGCTTACTGGGCTTTGAGGCATTATTTTGCGGCCTCGGCGTCCATGTCTATGGAAGCCCCTTTTATGCTGGCTGGGGCGCATGCGCTTCAGAGCCCTTGATAGAAAGACGCACAAAGATGCGCACAGCAACGGAAATATTCCACGCGGCTTATATTGATTATGCGACATACTACAATCCTTACACAGATGAACAAAGCGATATAGAAACCACGATAGACTTGCTACATGATTTATATCTCACGCGCTATCAAGATGACCGCCCTTATCACTGTGCAGGCTTCAAAAGATGGAAAAGAGCGCATGTTCTGCCTTTTCTGACACGCACATCTGGGCCAATTACGTTTCATGACAAAGAAGAAACCGCTATTAAAGCTGCCACTGAAGATCATGGATGCATCGTTATATGGGCTTCAAAAGAAACAGACACGCTAACACAACAATCCCAAGCAAAAAATATCCCTATCCTACGTATGGAAGACGGTTTTATACGCTCTGTAGGCCTTGGTTCAGATCTAATCAAAGGCGCGTCCCTAGTCCTTGACCCTTATGGAATTTACTATGACCCCAGCCAATTATCTGGTCTTGAATACATCTTGAACAACCGTGATTTTTCCGAGGAAGAACTTAGCCGCGCCACCTTCATTAAAGATTTCATATTAAAAAACCGCATTAGCAAATATAACAGCGACAATAACGCGCTCGACACCTCCAAATGGCCGAAGGATAAAGAAATCATTCTTGTGCCCGGACAAGTGGATAATGACGCCTCCATAAAGCGCGGCGCTGTTGGTGACGTCAAAAGCAATTATGAGCTTATTCAAGCCGTGCGTACCGCAAAGCCAGATGCCTATATTATCTTCAAGCCACACCCCGATGTCGTGAGCGGCAATCGCAAAGGATATATCCCGCCTAAACATGCCCTAAAATTTGCCAACGAGATTATTACTGGTGTGAGCATCCAAGACGTTATGCAATATGTGGATTCTGTCCACACCATGACCTCCCTTGTTGGTTTTGAAGCGCTACTAGCCGAAAAAGCTGTGCATTGTTATGGCCTTCCCTTTTACGCTGGCTGGGGTTTAACAAAAGACTCAGTTAGTATTGATCGGAGAAAAAGGGATTTAAACTTAAATCAATTGATTGTTGGCGCGATTTTGTGCTATCCATCATATCTAGATTGGGAGAATCTGATACCTGTCCAAGCGGAGAACACGCTTCATGCTTTAAGCAAAAGCATAAAAACAAAAGGTCAATCTTCCGAAGCTAAAGTAAGTTTATACAAGTTTATAAGGCGACAAAGTAGTAGATTATGGAGCAATATAAAATACAGCATTCTCTCTTACAGGCTGTAAACAGCAATGAGAAAAGGCATTTTTTATTCCTTCAGGGACCTGTCGGTCCTTTCTTCAAAGAAATCGGCCAAAATCTTGCAGCCGTAGGCCACAAGGTCACACGCATTAATTTTAATGCCGGCGACTGGTTTGACTGGCACGGTGACAATACAGTTTCTTATAAAGATAAACCTGAATATTTCATCACATATTTAAAGCAACTCCATAATAAGGAAGGTTTCACAGACCTCTTTGTTTACGGAGACTGTCGCCCGCTTCACAAGCAAGCAATTAACGCCCTTAAAGCGTACGGTGTTTCTATACATGTTTTTGAAGAAGGATATATTCGCCCCAGCTATGTGACCTATGAAAAAGATGGCGTCAATCACTTCTCCCAGCTTCCTAGAAGCGAGAAGTATTATACAAAACAAGCGGAAATGCTGAAATCTCATGAGCCGAAGAAACCCCTACAACTACCGGCAACATCCATCAATATTTATGCTTACGCCGCTATTTACTATATAGCCTCTTTTCTAGGCACCGCATTTTATAGACATTACAAATCACACCGTAAGATGCCCCATTATAAAGAAGGGCCAGCTTATGTATTGAGATGGCTTACGAGCCTCCACCGGAAGAGACAAGCTTTTATTGCACAAAAGAAACTTTACCTGAAAAGAAAGAAATTTTATCTCGCCCTCCTTCAGCTATGTGGCGATTCACAAATTCAGCACCACTCAAGTTTCAATAATATGTTTGAATATATTGAAACCATTATTCAAAATTTCGCAAGATACGCGCCTAAAAAATCAAAACTCGTATTCAAAAATCATCCCTTAGATAACGGCCTAGGACAGCTTAAGACATATACGCTTAAGAAAGCAAAAGAACACGGCATTGGTAGTCGTGTTATGTTTATTGATGGTGGACGACTTAAAGGTCTCACCCAACTCGCGGCAGGTGTTATAACCATTAACAGTACAGCAGCATTTTCAGCACTTCATCATGGCACACCGACGATTGCGCTAGGCGAGGCTATTTATAACTTTGAAGGCTTAACCTTTCAAGGACCATTAAAGAAATTCTGGAAACAAGGCAAACCTGCAGATACTAAAATTTATAAGGCGTTTCGCTCCATATTGACACATAAAACCCAGCTCAACGGCAACTACTACAATAAAGATGGACGGGAGCTTATATACCTTTCTTTGACCGAAAAAATTCAAAGTCAAAATTTTTGCGTATCCGAGACAAAAAACAACCCTACAGACAAAAGCGCCTATCTAAGTTCAAAAGAAGTGCAATTCGTGAAATAACGTTAGCATGGAAGCCTTAGCCAATTTTGCCAAATATACAAATGCTCTTATCTTACGAGAGATACGGATAAGAATGGGTAGCAATCCGCTGTCTTTGCTATGGGTCGTTACCGAACCTATTTTGAATGTCATGATCTTTATTTCTATTAAGCTAGTGATTGGCATTACAGCGGTTAACAATATAGATAACGTTCTTTTTGTTGTTTCCGGCATTGTACCTTTCTTCGCATTCCAATATGCAATGGTAAAGGTGCTTTACGCCGCAAGAAGTAACGCCTCCCTACTCTCCTTCCCAAAAATTAAAACGCTACACGGCATTATGGCCCGACTTATTCTTGAGTATGGCATCATGCTTATCGTTTTCGTGTTATTACTTTCCATCGCTTATTGGGCCGGACACACTTTTCACATCAAAGACCTTCTTATGGTGATATACTTCTACACTTTATGTGTCCTTTTTGGCGCGGGGATTGGCCTTATATTTTCGCCGATCATAGGCCGATTTCATTTTATAGATACTTTTTTAACGCTTTATCGCCGTATATTGTTTTTCACGTCAGGTGTGTTTTTCGCCGTGGATTCTGTGCCATTGGAATTTCAAAAAATTATTGTCCTTAACCCACTTGTACATACGCTGGCTTTGCTACGAAGTAACTTATTCGAAAATTATGTAGGCAATGAGATTTTCCAAAATGAT
>PALX01000042.1 GCA_002710775.1 Micavibrio sp.
TATGGTGATCGCGCAGTGATTCGAACCCTGGACCTACTGATTAAAAGTCAGTTGCTCTACCAACTGAGCTACGCGATCAAACCTTCTTCAGTATTAAAGAAATTGGACCATAAGGTTTTTAAAAAAATTCGTCAAGTATTTAAAACGCCTATAATGCCTTTTTGAGATGATCGGCAACATTTTTGCTAACAAATGGCTCTATATCTCCGTTCAAACGGCATATTTCCTTCACAAAAGCCGAAGATACATATTGATATTTATCAGATGCCATTAAGAACAATGTTTCGATGCTCGGCTCTAACTGAGCATTCATGCCTGTCATCTGAAACTCATACTCAAAATCAGACACAGCGCGCAGGCCGCGAAATACAACCGACGCACCCTGCTCTCTTGCGAAACGCACGAGCAGATCATCCGTTGATTTTACCTCTAATGAAAAACCTTCCTGTTTTAAAAAAGCGCTATCATTTTCCACGAGCTCAACGCGTTCTTCGACAGAAAACAAAGGAGATTTATTTGAATTATCCGCCACCGTTACAATCAGGTGATCAACGAGCTTTACCGCACGCTTAATAATGTGAATATGCCCCTTCGTGATAGGGTCAAACGTTCCCGGGTAGATACCAATACGATATGCTGCCCCTTTCTTCTCATTAGTGGTGGCCATGGTGTTCTTCTTCCTGATCTGCCTCGTGGTCTTCATGTACGTTTTCTTCCGCATGCTCTTGGCCATGATTAGCCTCCTCATCCGTGGATGATGTCACGACTTCGGCATCCTCATCAATCATCATCGGCACCGTCTCAGAAGACACCACAAATTTAAGCTCAATGTCAGAAAAAGGCTCAGCCTCCACATAAGAGAATTCGAAATAACGGCTTTCCTCTTTATCCATCACTTCTTCCGCAAATTTATATGTCACAGGGTCAGCGACAATCACACCTTGCTCATTCAAAGGCAAAACTTCAATCATCGGAATACGCTGTTTTTTGTTCTGCAGATTAATAATGTTACCGAGAATTTTATAAACACTACCTTCTTCTTTAACCACATCCACGCGGTCAAATAACAAGCTTTGTGCCTTTGTCTCTTTTTCAAACCCTATAGATGTATAGAAAACTTCCATACCGGGAATAACATTCGTTAAGACACCTCTGAATCCAAACAGCAGAACAAGGACAAGCGATAAGACGCCGATAACTGCTATCAAAGAATATAAAGGTAGAGACTTAGCACTAGAAACCTCACCCTCATCACTCGCCTGATCTTGGAGCATATCTCTAAATCTATACTCACCAACCTCATCATCCGCTTCTTCGCGTAGCGGAGAGGTCTCTTCTTCTACGCCCTCAACATCAATACCGTCTTCTACTTCAGGTTCCTGAAACCATGTATTCCCACATTTTGTACACTTCACCTTCTTACCGTCGCCTATTGAGGCGACAGACACACGGTATTTTGCACTACATTCCGGGCAGGTTATTTCACAGGTCTTTTCCATGTAGCGATCATAAGAGCAGAAATGCGGATAAGCAAGATAGACATCTTGAAAAAGCACAAGAAAAAAAGCACTATGCATCTGAACGCAAAAAGGTAAGAACCCCTAATGATAAAGTTTGAACATGTAGGATTGCGCTATGGTATAGGGCCAGAAGTCTTAAAAGACGTCTCTTTCGAGCTTTCCGCGGGGTCTTTTCACTTTCTGACAGGGCCAAGCGGTGCCGGCAAAACATCCCTCATGCGCCTTATGTATCTAGGCAAAAAGCCGACACGTGGCCTGATCAATATCTTTGGGCAAAACATCAATTCAGCCTCCAGAAAAGTGCTCACACAAAGCCGCCAGAAAATCGGCACAGTCTTTCAGGACTTTCGTTTGATCCAACATTTGAACGCTTTTGACAATATTGCCCTGCCTTTGCGTATCAAAGGCCAAAACGAAAAGGAAATTAAATCCAATGTTGATGAGCTCATGCACTGGGTAGGTCTTGAAGACTGCGCCAAGGCTCTACCATCAACGCTATCAGGCGGGCAACAGCAACGGGTCGCGATTGCCCGTGCCATCATCGCCAAACCCAAACTTCTTCTCGCCGATGAGCCAACAGGAAATTTGGATGAGCGTATCGGACACAGATTGATGACGCTCTTTGAAAAGCTTAACCAAATGGGCACAACAATTGTTATCGCCACGCACAGTGAAAGCATTATGGAGACGTATAAACACCCGCGTATGATTTTGAGCAACCATACACTCCATATTTCTGATAGCGCTTCCCCGTATAATTCAAGCGAGGGGGCTTTATAACTATGACACGCCGTTATGATCTCCCGCTCATTAAAGATGCTTTGTCCCAGTTTCAGTATGCTTTAACGGCTATTTTGACCGTGCTTTTATTATGGGCCGTCACAGCCTTCTTCCTCGCTAAAGATCAAGCGAATATATGGACACAAGGGCTTGATAACACACTAACAATTGAGGTACCTGCTATTAATGATAATGGCGAGGTTATTGAAACAGAACAACATACAGAGCATAAAGAGCAAACGCTCGCCCTACTCCACCGAAAGGGCTATATCAGTAGCATCACGGAAATTAAAGAAGAAGAGCTTAAACAGCTCGTTGCACCGTGGCTTGGTGATGGCGATTTTGAAAAAATTGTCCCCTACCCTGCCTTTATTCGCATTACGCTCAAATCATCTGATAAAAGCAACATTAATGATCTGGAAAACGCCCTAGAAGAGATTAGCGAGACAATCAAATTGCGGAGCCATAAGGAATGGATGGGCCAGCTTTTATCCTTAACCAATACAGCCATGCTCATTGCCAGCATAGCCATTGCGCTCCTTTTCTTTGTAATTGGCATTAGCATTGCCTTTGCGGTCAAAGCGCGTATGGAGATGCTTAAAGGTGATGTTGAAATCCTGCACCTTATGGGCGCACCAGCAAGCTATATCGCCAAACAGTTTCAACGCCAAACCTTTTTAACAGGCATGCGCGGCAGCTTTGTCGGTTTTTTCATCGGTTTTGTTAGCGCCCTAATCGTCATCAAATTCATTATGCCTGGCAGTGTTGAAGGACTTCATATCGCTTATTTGGATACGGTACGCATTGTTATACTGGCCGCACTTCCTATCACTATTTCTTTCCTATCCGCGATCATTGCAAGAGTGACAGCTTTTCGCATTATGATGAGGCTGCCATGATAAAAGCAATCTTTCAATCTGCGCTGACAGCCTTTGTGGTCATCGCTGTTTTGCCCGTTCTATACAGCGTACAGGTGGCAAATCATACCGACGATATGGAACGCATCGAAAAGGCTGAAGCCATCATTGTACTAACCGGCGGGACAAACCGCATTGAAGAAGGCCTCAAGCTCTTGCGCGCCAATAAAGCGCCTTTTCTTTATATTTCAGGCACACATCCCGATACAACTATTGCCGATATTACGGGCGAGGAAACACAATATGATTGTTGCATTACACTCGACCATATTGCCAATAGCACAGAAACAAACGCCTTGCGTACTGCAGATTGGATCAGAGAAATGGGCTATCAGAGCATTATTCTCGTGACGTCAAACTACCATATGCCGCGCGCCTTGATTGAGTTCAAAAACTCTCTGCCAGAAACAATTTCTATTCAAGCCTACGGCGTTACACCTGCGCCGGAGAATTTTTCTTACCTTGATTGGAACACTTGGCATGTATATCTTCTCGAAGGTATGAAATATTGGGGCGCATGGCTTAAACTATATGGCTAGCTTGCGCCAAGAAACAACATAATAAAGAGACGCATTTATGACATTCATTCGCTCACTCATATTCGATATCCTGTATTTTGGCTGGACAATATTTTTTGCCATCTTCTTCTTGTGGGCATTCTTGCTCCCTGAAAAAACATTTCGCAAATTGATGCGCAATTACTACGCCTTTATACACTTCCTTGAAAAGTACATATTAGGCCTCGATTATGTCGTGAAGGGCACAGAAAACATACCAAGTGACGGCGCTTTCATTGTCGCCTCAAAGCACCAATCAACATATGAGACTTTCAAGTTCTTCTTGCTGTTCGACAATATGGTTTTTCTGCTCAAAAAAGAGCTAATGCAAATCCCGATTTGGGGATGGTATCCATGGAAAATGGGCTTTGTTGGCGTTGATCGCGGCAAAGGACGTGCCAGCATGAAAGCGCTTAAAAAAGCGGTAAACACTGTTGTTGAAAAAGAACGCAACCTCCTTATCTTTCCCCAAGGCACACGCGTCCCTATTGGTCAGGACACAAATGAATACCCATATAAATCAGGCATCAACCGTATCTATGAGCAAAGCGGTCTACCGATTGTGCCTGTCGCTATCAATGCTGGATATTTCTGGGGTAAAAACAAATTCCTCAAAAAGTCCGGCGTTGTGACCTTTGAAATCTTACCTGTTATAGAAGCAGGCCTTCCAGCCGAAGAGATGGCAAAGCGGCTTGAGACTGAAATTGAGACTGCTTCCGCGCGCCTATTGAAAGAAGCACAAGAAAAGTACTGAGGATCTAACCTTAGCTGGGCTGAGGCGTTGCGCCAATATTTACGTTTCGAGGCTTAACAGGCTTCACTCTTATGGGCTCTTTCGTTAAGGCAAAAACTTGTTTGCTTGCCTCCACAAAATATAACCCTGAAAATAACGGCATAAACGCCCCTGCTTTTTCCAACCAGCCAAAGCATTTTAGCATAGCCTTTGACTTAAATGGCGGTGTAAACAACGCGCTTCGTACATGTTCCAGTACAAAATTCTCATCTTTTAAAACTTGGCGTAACTGATCCATTGAATATGGGCGACCATGACCAAATGGTGTTCTGTCCGCGCGTGTCCATGTTCCTAAACGACTGGGCACAGCCACAAGTAAACGTCCGTTCGGTTTTAAAACACGCCATATTTCATTCATTACTTCGTTAGGATCATTGCAAAATTCAAGGCCATGGATCAGCAAAACACGGTCAACACTCTCATCCGGCAAAGGTAAATCTTCAAGATGCGACAATCCTGCTTTATTGCGCGCACCCACATCACTGGGCCACAAAAAAGACCCCATAGAGGGCGGCATAAGACCAAAGACGCGGTCCGCACCCTTATCATCGAGGTTTTGCAAAAAAGGAAAGGCATGTCCAAGGCCAAGAACAACATTCTCTTCCACCTGAGGCCAAATATCATTCACATGACCAGCTATCACATCACGGGCAAAAGCCCCTGTTTTTGTTTGGTAAAATTCTTTGATGTCATAACCACGGATCATGCTTAGCAATATAGCATGCTTGCTATGAAAACAAAGTAAAGATAATCAATGAAGAATCGCGGACTTAACCTGTCGCAGCAGCCTTACGAAGAGCTTTCATCGTCCCTGGCACAATCTTTTCAAGATCCTGTGATGCCTCTGTATTCGGCGAACGAGTCATAATCGGCACTTGGTGACGAATAGCATCCTTAACGCGTGGATCGTGACGGATCATACCAGCCAAAGGCGGGCTCATTTTCAAGAAATTCTCACAAGCCTTAAGAAGGGTATTGTATGTTTTCTCGCCTTCAGAATTATTTTTCGCCTGATTAACAACGATCTGCACATTCTTTGTTGTGCCCGCCGCCGCGCCGAGCTTGATAAAGGCATAAGCATCTGTCAAAGAGGTCGGCTCATCCGTCGTGACAAGCAATGTCATTGCCGCCGCCGCAGAGAGCAAACGCACGGTACGGTCAACACCAGCACCAAGGTCAATAATCACAACATCGTAGTTCTGAGCTACTTCTAAAATCTGATCACGAAGCAAACCTAAGCGTTGGTTCGGAAGTGCTGACAAAGAGGCCTGCCCCGAACGACCCGCAATAATATCAAAGCCGCCATCTTCATATCGCTGGATAACTTTATCCAGACCAAGGCGGCCTCGGATCACATCATTCAAATCACGTTTCGGCATCAAACCAAGTTGGACATCCACATTCGCCAAGCCTAAATCGCCATCAAAAAGAAGCACTTTTTTACCTGCTTTTGAAAGTGCTTGTGCGTATGAGATGGAGAACCATGTCTTGCCAACCCCGCCTTTACCGCTGGCCACCGCGACAACATTTTTACCGCGCGGAAACTTACCGCCGCCTGTACTTGTCTCAGATGTTGTTTTTGTATCTTGCTTCACCATAGTTTCTCTACCTCTATTTATCACTCGCTTTTGGCATGAATAAATCTGTTAAATGTTCTGCATTAATGGATGTCAAACCGTCCGCAACCGCTTCTGTGTGTGATCCATCTGCAAAAGACATGCCAGCCTCATGCGCTGCCGAAAGCAATCCCCCAAGCCTACGCGCCAGATCAAGTCGCGTCGGAATCATTTTGTCTACACCAAGGACCGCAAAGGCTTTTGCAATGTCTGCGGCTTCATCTGAGTCAATCCCCGCCTGCGCTACCAAATATGGCGTAACCGCCGCGGAGCTGATAAAACGGCCAAGGAAGCGCATATCTTCTGCGTCAAACGGGTTGATACCCGGCATATCAATATAGACTTGATCAAACTTACCTGTTAACTCAGCCAGCTTTTCTTTAAGTTCCTCAGGCTTTCTAACCTTTACAAGGTCTATGCCCAGCAACTTCGTAAAAGCTTCAATCTGGCCAACACCGCCAGCACGTTTCGTATCTGCCGTAATGACTGATACATTGACATCATTCACCACAGCGCGCGTTGCAAGCTTAGCAATCGCCAGCGTCTTACCTGCCCCCGGCGTACCAACAACCATAATCGGTTTGGCTTTGCCTTTTTGTGGGATCGGCTCAAAATTATATAGATGCTCAAGCGCGGCCATCATTGCGATGCGCGGCGTTGTTACACCTAACCCAAGTGCCGTAGAAGCAATCATGTCAATTGTCTCCGCAGGCACAGCGTGTCTCAGCAAAACATCTGTAATCTCTTCGGCAACAGCGTCCTCATCATCAACTTCTTCATCATATTGAAGCCATTGATCTTCCGCAGAACCACCAATTTCGAAGCCAGGGCCATTGTCAGGCTCAAGCGCCGCCGTCACGCGGACCCCTTTACCCTTTTCTTCATGGGTAGAGACGATGATTGCATCTTCGCCTAAACTTTCTCTAACCATATCCATAGCTTCCGTCATTGTTTTTGCCGTGAACGACTTTAGTCGCATAGTATAAATCCGTTACATTCAGTTCGAATCACATTAATTCTACGTAAGTATGGGTGCTTTGGCCAGTGCTCGGCAAGTCTTTTTTAGGATAACAGGAAATCCTGCCTGTAACTTCTTAACAAAAGGTTAACTTTTTACCTTCTTATTAAACTTGTCCCATTGTCTTAATTTTGGCTTTTGGATGCACTTCATTTTGAGACATCACAATGATCGACGGACGGAAACGCTCAATGATTGAGCGCACATAAGGCCTGATAGCCCCTGAGGTCAATAAGACAGGCATTTCACCCTTCTTGGCGAACTCATCATATTTCTCGCGCGTTTGCGTAATAAAGTCTTGCAGAGTTGAAGGTTGCATAGCAAGTTGCTTTTCTTCCCCATCACCCATAAGGCTTTCAAGGAAAGCACGCTCCCATTCAGGCGACAGCGTCACTAATTTCAAAACATTGTTGCCATCGGCAAATTGATTACAAATCTGGCGCCCAAGACGCATGCGCACATGCTCGGTAATAATAGAGCTTACCTTTGTATAGGCACTGGCTTCCGAGACCCCCTCTAAGATCGTTGGCAAATCACGAATAGAGACACGCTCCGCCAACAATGTCTGCAAAACACGTTGCAACCCTGTAATTGTAATTAGCTTAGGCACAACGTCCTCAACCAACTTCTGATGCTCTTCACCGAGTTCATCAAGTAGCTTCTGCGTCTCGGCATAAGAGAGAAGATCAACCATATTGTCTTTAATGATTTCCGTCAGATGTGTTGTCACCACCGTTGCCGCATCCACGACTGTATAGCCTTTGAAATGCGCTTCTTCTTTATGCTTTTCATCCACCCACATCGCTGGCAAGCCAAAGGTTGGCTCTATCGTTTTTTCACCGGGCAGATCAATGTCCTTACCCGTCGGGTCCATACATAAAAGCATGTTAGGGCGAATATCCCCTTCACCAACTATAATTTCCTTTATACGCACCTGATAGCTATTGGCCGGCAATTGCAGATTATCTTGCACGCGCACGGCAGGCAGAACAAAACCAACATCTTCGGCCAGTTGTCTGCGGACACCTTTAATCTGGTCCGTTAGCTTCTTATCCGATGTATCACTATTGACCATTTTTAATAGACCATAGCCCAGCTCAATACGGATATTGTCTAGAGCGAGTGTCTGGCTAATTGGTTTTTCAAGCTGCTTGGTTTTTGTTTCTTCAATAACCTTTTTCTGCTCAATCTCAATCTTCTCATCCTTAGCCATTTTCCACGTAAAATAGGCAACACCGCCCGACAGCGCACTTAACACAAAGAACGGCATGAATGGGATGCCAGGCAAAACACCCAGAGCAAACATCATACCGCTACTCATCGCAAAGGCGCTTGGATATTTCTTGAACTGGCCGAATAGAGCCGCTTGCGTTGCCGCCTGAATACCCGCCTTTGACACCAAAATACCTGCCGCTACAGAAACAACAAGCGCAGGAATTTGTGATACTAAACCATCACCGATTGTTAAGATCGTATAAGTCTGCGCCGCTTCAGAAAGCGTGATGCCTTGTTGAAGCGTACCGTAAATAATACCGCCAATAATATTGATAAAGACAATTAAAAGGCCAGCAATGGCATCACCGCGCACGAATTTCGCCGCACCATCCATAGACCCAAAAAACGTGCTTTCCTGCTCAAGTTCAGTACGACGCTGACGCGCCTCCTCTTCAGAAATCATTCCGGAGGATAAATCACTATCAATTGCCATTTGCTTACCCGGCATCGCATCCAAGCTAAAACGTGCCGCAACTTCGGCAATACGGCCCGACCCCTTGGTAATAACAACAAAGTTCACAATCACAAGGATCGTAAAGACAATCGCTCCAATAATATAACTGTCTTGAATAATAAACTGCCCAAAGGCCTCAATAACCTCCCCCGCAGCGTCCTGTCCTGAATGACCTTGTGATAAAATAAGCCGCGTCGACGCCAAATTCAGCGCCAGCCGGAGCATGGTCGAGATCAGCAAAACCGTTGGGAATGTCGAGAAATCCAGACTTTTTTCGATAAACAGCGCCATCATCAAAATCAGGACTGAGAAACACAAAGAAAGCACCAGCATCATATCCAAGAGCATGGCTGGCATTGGGAAAATAAAGGCAACGATGATCGCAACGATACCGACAGCAACGTAAAAACGTCCGCTACGGATCGTATCACCTAAGCCAACCATCGAAAATGTTGGACCGCCTCCTGAGCCGGAAGCTGATGTCTGTGCGTTTTCCGCCATATCTTCCCTAAAGTAACGTTACCTTAGGCTCATTTTACTCGATTTTAGGGCAAGCGGCAAATAGAACCGCCCTGTAAATAGAAATTACAACGAGATAAAACAACTATCACAAAACAGCTTTAGGACTGACTTGCGGGGATATTCATCCCCTCATCCTGATATTGGTTCAGCTTATTACGCAATGTGCGGATAGAAATACCCAATATTTTTGCGGCCTGCGTGCGATTACCAAGGCAATGATCAAGCGTATTCAAAATCAGGTTTTTCTCAACATCCGCTACTGTCTTTCCTACCATAGCATCACCACCTTGTGCTGCTTGATCACCCGCAGACGACACACCAGACGGATCTGGAGCTGAGGTAGCAGGCGCAGACGCTTCAGACGATCTCATTGCCTCATTCAGGTGAATTGCATCCGCCTCAATTTCATCTTCTATAGAGATCAAAATCGCACGGTGCATTGTGTTTTCCAGTTCACGGATATTACCGCGCCAATTATAAGCGATGAGCTTTTCTTCCGCTTCCTTACTAATTTTCTTTTTCGCGACACCGTTCGCTTCGGCATATTTATCGGCAAAGAACTGCGATAGAGGCAGAATATCCGACGGGCGCTCACGTAGCGCCGGAAGCTTTAAATTCACAACATTAAGGCGGAAATAAAGGTCTTCTCTAAATTCACCCTTTTTCACAGAATCTTCCAAGTTTCGGTTTGAGGTTGCGATAATGCGAACATCAATCTTTACAGGCTCTTTACCGCCGACACGGTCAATCACGCGTTCTTGGATCGCGCGAAGAAGTTTAGCCTGAAGCAAAGGATGCATCTCAGACACTTCATCCAACAGCAATGTCCCGCCCGTCGCCTCTTCAAACTTACCGACACGGCGCGCTACAGCGCCTGTAAAAGCACCTTTTTCATGACCAAACAATTCAGATTCCAAGAGGTTCTCAGGAATAGCTGCACAGTTTAGGGCAATGAAAGGCCCCTCTTTACGCTTTGATTTTTTGTGAATATAGCGCGACATTACTTCCTTACCTGTACCACTCTCTCCTGTAATCAAGACAGTGGCCTCAGATGGCGCAATCTGGTCTGCTAACTTAAGGACTTTTTGCATCGCTGGATCGCCAGCAATCATGTCATCATCTTCTTGCGTCACCGCTTCAAACACAGCGGCAATAAGCTTTTCATCCGGCGGCAATGGCACATATTCCTTAGCACCCGCCTTAATCGCATTGACAGCCGAGGCTGTGTCCGTACCAATGCCGCAAGCAACAACAGGAATGTGAATACGTTCAGCATCCAAAGAGGCAACCAGTGTTTTAATATCCTGCTTCACATCAATCATGATGACATCCGCGCCTTTACCGACACGCAAAGCACCAAGCGCCTGCTCTACATCTTCACAATGGACGATTTTAGCACCGCGCTTCAAGGCGATCTTACCCGCCTCAGAAATCTTGCTTTCAAGCTTACCAACAATCATTAAACGCATTAAATTACCCCTTAAATTCCGTCATCATGCTATCCGCGTCATGCGATCATAGCAAAGGTGTTATGAGAAATATATGATTCTATCTTCCGCAGGCAATAGAGCATTAAGCTGTATCTCCAACTGCCTTGGGTTCTCTTTATGAGTGATAGACAATGCCGCCGCTAAAATCAATTCCTTAATCAGCATATCTTGCTTGCTCTTACGCTCAATCTTCGCAGCAAGTGGTCCGATGATAACCGTACCCAATATGGCACCATAAAAAGTCGTTAGAAGCGCAATCGCCATAGCTGGCCCAATATTATCAGGCTCTTTAAGCACAGATAGCATTTGTACAAGACCAACAAGTGTACCGATCAATCCCATCGCTGGCGCAACTTCTGCCGCACGCCTTAGGATACCCGCTGACTTTCTGGCATTTTCTACCGATGTGTCCAGATTCTGTTTCAAAATTGCTGTAACTTGATTTTCTTCAAAGCCATCAACCAAATACGAGAAAGCTTCTTTGATCCATGGATCATTTTGAAGCTCATCTTCAAATTCACTAACTGCCAGCACACCTTTTTTACGTGCTAAGACAGCCAAATCCATAAGCTCTTCCGCAACCTTACTCGCCGAACGTTTCGGATAAAAGATCGTGTCCATCACAATCTTTCCCGTTTTCTTTAAATCCTCGCTCATATATGAAACAGCTGTCACAGCCAGCGTCCCGCCCACAACAATCATGAGTGCCGCAGGGTTTACAAATGCCTGAGGAGACCCCCCAACAACAAGTGCAGAAATGATTAGAACAAGAGAGATGAAAAGGCCGGATATTGTTACAATATCCAGATGCATCTGAGGTCCGTCTATTTGAATAGAGCTCACATTGTCGTTTTCATCGGCCATTTATCTTCCCTTCACACTCAGATCAAAAAGACAAGATTATATCTTATCTGACTTAACAATCTCCGTCATGGTGATACCTAGCTTATCTTCCACAACCACAACCTCGCCGCGGGCGACTAGTCTGTTATTCACATAAATATCAATCGCCTCACCAACCTTACGGTCAAGCTCAACAACCGCACCACGACCTAGCTTCAGCAACTGCGAAACTTGCATTGTTGAACGGCCAAGAACGGCAGAAATCTGTACAGGCACATCATAAATAGCCTCCACATCTTTAACCATGGGCTCACCCATTTCATATTTTTCTGCGTCATCAATTAAATCTTTGGGGTCATGTATTTCCTGCAAAGACATGCCTTCAGGGTCTTTTGATTTGGCGGGCGTTTCTTCAGTGGCGGCAGATTCTACCGCCTCAGACGCCTCAGGCGCCGCCTGGTCTTCGCTGACAGGAGCTTCAGTCTCATTTACTTCATCATCTTTATCGTCTGCCATAACTAACCTTTCTCTACCTTCATTCTATTGAGTATCATCTTGTTTCTCAAGTGCTTTGTCTGCTTGCGTATCTTCAGGGAGTACCGTCTCTTCACCACGCTCATCTTTTTGACCAGATTCTTCTTGCACATTTAATGCCAGATTTTCTTTTCCGGCCAAAATATCTCCAATATTTTTTTCGATTTGCTCCTTCGTGCGTTCAAAAAAACGCTTTGCACCACCATTATCCCAACGAATTTCAATTTCTGTTTCCTCCATATTCTTAGAAGCTTTAAAATTGAGCACTAAATCTGGCGTATCACTTTGTGACATTGTCTCTTCGATTTTCTGCTTTATTATATCTAAACGATCTGGATGAACAGCGATTTCAATGTTGTTTTCACCCTCTGGCAACGTTAATAATTTACCTAAAATAAAATCTATAAGTTGTTGTTCTCCATATTTTTTTTCAATCAATGGGTAGAGCTTATTAAGCATGGATACTTGCATACGCACCGCTTCAATTTCAAAGACACGATTACGTTCAAATTCAGCTCGTGAGAATGCCTCGATCTGTCCAAGCAACGCTTTAATATCGAGCATTACTTTTTGTTCAATAGATTCCAGCGTTTCTGTATTACCTTGCGTAACACCCGCCCTAAACCCTTCTTCATACGTAGATTTTAGCGTCGCCTCATACTCTTCTTCGAGCAAAGTCACCGTAGGCGGTGGCGGCACTTCCTCTTCTTCTTCATGATTATGAGGTTCATCGAAGTTATTTAAGTCGAACAGATATTTTTTGATATTATGATCATTCATAAAAGCACCCATCGAATGATTTTAGTAAATCATTTGATCGCCCTCATCGTCGCTTGCAATCTGAAGCTCTCCACGGGCCTCGAGATCCTTAGCCACGTTGACGATATAGACTTGCGCTTCCTCAACATCTTTCAAACGAACAGGCCCCATCGCCTCCATATCTTCTTTCATAATCTTCGCCGCACGCTCAGACATATTAGAGAAGAAGAGGTCTTTGATATTATCCGCACCACCTTTAAGCGCCAGTGGGAGTTTCTCTTTATCACAGGCACGGATGAGTGTCTGAATACCCGTCGGATCAATATTGATAAGGTCATCAAATGTAAACATCAAACTGCGGATTTTCTCAGCAGAATCAGGCGCGGCATTTTCAAGCGCTTTCATGAAGCGGTTTTCTGTTGCACGGTCCATACCATTGAAGATGTCCGCCATCATTTCATGGCTATCGCGGCGGTTTGTCCGCGCTAGGTTCGACATAAATTCTGTTCGAAGCGTCTTCTCGACGTCTTCAAGAACTTCTTTCGTCACCGCTTCCATTTTCAACATACGCCCCATCACCTCAATGGCGAAATTCTCAGGCATCATCGCCAAGACATTACCGGCGTGCGCAGGGTCAATCTTCGACAGAACAACAGCAACCGTTTGCGGATATTCTTTTTGCAAAAAACTTGCGAGAACATCTTCGCTCACATTACCGAGCTTTTCCCACATCGTACGTCCTGCAGGTCCACGGATCTCCTCCATAATTGAGTTCACCTTATCCGCCCCCAAAACGTTACTCAATAGGCGTTCTGTACTATCCATCGTCCCCACAAGCGACGATGTCGATGACATTTGCTCCGCGAAATCGACAAAAAGTCGCTCCACGATATTGGCATTGACCTTACCCAAATTCGCCATCACAGAAGAAATCTCCATAATTTCTTCATCATCCATATGCTCAAATAATTTTCTCGTATGCTCTTCACCCAAGGCAAGCATAAAGATCGCCGCTTTTTCTGCGCCAGTTAGGGTTCTGTAATCTTCTCTTACTCTAATTGCCATGTTTTAAGCCACACTCCCACTTACCCTTATTCCGTCGTCATCCACTGCCTGATCACTGACACCGTTTCCGATGGGTGGTTAGATACGATCTCGCCCACCTTCTTCACAGTAGAGGCTTTAACTTTACCCTCAACAGATTGCATATCAATCATAAGCTCAGCCTCATCTTCACCACCCTCAGCGCCGCGCGCCGCCGCAATAGAAATTTCTTCGCCATCTCCCATAGGTGCCGCTAAAGCCGCACGTTGTTGAGCTTCAAGCAGAGGGTCAACCTCGCCCTCTTCCTCATCTTCTTTTTGCATAGACTGGAAAAGTTGCGACAAGATTGGCTTCACAACCAAAAGTACCACAAGAAGCAACATGATACCCAAAGTCAACATTTGGACTGTTTCAAGAACACTGTCTTTCGAGAAACCAAGAACGGTATCCCCTAGATCTTCTTCAGGGAACTCAACCTCAGCAAACGGTAAATTAACAATCTCAATCAAATCGCCGCGTGTAGCGTCAAAACCGACAGCAGAGCGCACAAGCGTTTCAATCTTCTCCATATCCTCTTCACTGCGCGGCTGGTATGTCTTATTTCCCTCCGCATCCGTGATGTATGTTCCATCAACAATAACAGCAACAGACAGCTTCTTAACTTCACCAGACTCGCGCACTGTACTTTGTACGGTACGGCTAATTTCATAGTTATTCAGCTCCTCAATACGAGAGCTTTCAGAGGTTGGGCCATTTCCATCTCCGCTAATCGCATCAAGACCAGGCAGGTTATTATTCACCGTCACCCCGTCACTCGGTGGCGTGCGCTCCGTATCCGCTTCTTCGATAATCTGGGAAGAACGCAATACCTGCCCTTCCGGGTCATACACTTCAGAATTCGTGCTAATGCGATCAAAATCAAGATCAGCAGTCACTGTCGCGCGGACATTATCTAACCCGACAACACGACCAACCAAGCCTTCAACAGCACGTGCCATGCGTGCTTCCATATTTTGGCGCATCTCTTCGGCTGTACCACCTGGTCCGCCTTCATCTTCACCGCCAGCAAGCAGATTTGCTTCACTGTCCAAGATCGTTACCTTCTTCGCCGAAAGTTCCGGCACGGCATTGGCAACCAAATTTTGAATACCATATATTTGTTGTTTACTCAGACGCTCCGACGGCAACACTTTCAATGTCACACTGGCTGTGGCTTCACGAGATTCACGTGCAAATAACTCTCTTTGCGGTAACACAATATGTACTTTAGCCAGATCGACCTTATCCAAAGACATAATTGTGCGCGCTAATTCACCTTCAAGCGCACGCTTATTATTAAGATTTTGTACGAAAGTTGTTGTCCCGAAACCTGATTGATCATCAAAAATTTCGTACCCCATAGAGCCGCCATTCGGCAATCCGGCCTGCGCTAACAACATTCTGGCGCGGCCAACATCTTCTTCGGACACATAAACCATCGCTCCATCAGGGGATATCTGGTAATTAATACCTTCTTCCGACAATTTTCCTGCAACCGCACTTGAATCAACATTATTAAGGTCGCGATATAGAATGGATAAATTCGGTTCAGATACACGCAGTGAGATGAAAATAAAGAAAATCACGAGCATCGCTATTACAACGCCCATAACGCCCAGCCTAGCCGGACCCAAACCCTTTAACGTATCTGTAAAACTCGTATTCTCAGCCATGTGTTTTCTTTGTTATATTGCTTTCGCCGTCTTGAAACCCAGATCAGGGCCTGTAATAAGAGGTCTTCCCATCTTTGAATATACCTCAAAATACATACCATTAACAGCCTATTTTTTAACTAAAGCCTTGCTAAAGCCCCAAGAAAGCTTTGGGCGACTCGTTATTCTGACTTGTCGCGGACTTTTGGCCTCATTATACTCGGCAAAAGTTAAAAACTGTTAAAAAAAGGTTAAAATCCCCTGTGTCTNTACTGCACTCGCCGATTACACAGCGTCGAATCGCCCAGTTTAAAGCCAATAAGCGCGGCTATTGGTCTTTTTGGCTCTTTCTTGCTGTGTTTGTTTTTGTGCTCTGTGCCGAGCTTGTTGCTAATGACAAACCGATTTTCGTCTTTTTTGACGGCAACGCCTATAGCCCTATCATCCAAACCCTTCCAGAAACGCATTTTGGCGGCGATTTTGAGACGGAAGCCGATTACCGAGACCCTTTTGTTCAAGAGCTGATTAATGAAAAAGGATGGATGGTCTGGCCGATTATTCGTTACAGCTATGATACCATCAACTACAACCTAACTGTTCCTGCCCCCTCACCGCCAACCAGTGATAATTGGTTGGGCACAGACGACCAGGGGCGCGATGTACTGGCGCGACTGATATACGGACTGAGGCTCTCCATCGTATTTGGTCTAGCCCTCACCATCTTAAGCACTATCATCGGCGTTGCCGCAGGCGCAGTTCAGGGATATTACGGCGGCAAAATAGACCTTCTTTTCCAGCGCTTTATTGAAATATGGAGCGGCCTGCCCGAACTTTTCATCCTGATCATTCTCGCCAGCATTATTGAACCAAGCTTCCTTAGCTTGCTCCTCATTCTTCTACTCTTTTCATGGACAAGGCTTGTTGATGTCGTTCGCGCCGAGTTCCTGCGCGCCCGCAATTTCGACTATGTGAAGGCCGCGCGCTCACTCGGTGTATCTGACCTCACCATCATGCACCGCCATGTTCTTCCAAACGCCATGGTCGCAACCCTCACTTTTATGCCCTTTATCTTAACAGGCTCAATTACCGCGCTAACCAGCCTCGACTTCTTAGGCCTAGGGCTACCACCGGGCTCTGCTTCTTTAGGAGAAATGCTCGCACAAGGTAAAAATAATATCCAAGCACCATGGCTTGGTCTATCTGCCTTTATCTCCTTGGCCGCCATTCTAACCCTCCTAACCTTTGTCGGAGAAGCTGTTAGAGATGCGTTCGATCCCAGAAAAACATTGAAGTAAAACGTTATAATGGTGCATAAAAACCGAATATTTACATAATTAATTTGGATTTTATTAAACTTTGAGCTATATTGTAAAAATACAGACAATCAAAGGAGTTCGACGTGACCGTTATTTTCAGCATTGCCGTATCAGCCCTCTCTATTAAAGCGCTACACATGCTCATGAATAAAACACAAAGAGCCACAGTCAAAATCGACAAAAAATAAGCGTAAAATAGCTCTGTATAGCCTTTAACTTTATATAAAAGCGCCGCTGGACATCTCTTCCTTTCGTGATACTCTCATGACATGAATACGAATTCTTCATCCTTGTTGGATGTTCAAAATTTAAGCATTGATTTTCAAACCAAAGACGGCGTGTTTCACGCTGCCAAAGATGTTTCTTTTTCTATTAATAAGGGCGAGACATTGTCATTGATCGGCGAATCCGGCTCTGGAAAATCTATTACGGCTCTTTCTATCCTAAAACTTCTTCCCTATCCCATGGCGTCTCATCCGTCAGGAAAAATTCTATATAAAGGCGACGACCTATTAAAGATTGACGACAAACGCCTAAGACGAATACGCGGTGAAGAGATCGGCATGATCTTTCAAGAGCCAATGACCTCTCTCAACCCACTTCATACAATCGAGAAACAAATCGCCGAACCCATGATTGTACATGAAGGCATGTCCCAAAAAGATGCCCGTAAGCGCGTTATGGAGCTTTTAGATCTTGTGCAAATGAGCCGCTTAAAAAGCCGCTTAAATGCATACCCACATGAACTATCTGGTGGCCAGCGCCAGCGTGTAATGATCGCCATGACCTTAACCAATGACCCATCCTTACTTATCGCAGACGAACCAACAACCGCGTTGGATGTGACGGTACAAGCAGAAATTCTCAAACTCTTAGATGAACTAAAAAAAGAGCTGGATATGGCAATGCTCTTCATTAGCCACGATCTTAATCTTGTAAAAACGATCTCTGATAAAGTCTGCGTCATGAAAGACGGTATCATTCGTGAATCCGGCACAGCAAATACCGTATTCTCAAAACCTAAAGACGATTACACAAAAAAACTTCTCGCCGCCGAACCTTCCGGCACAGCGATAGAAATTAAGAACAAACAAACACTGGTAAAAGCCGACCATATCGATGTGAAGTTTGCCATGGATAAATCCTTTTTCGGCAAGACCAAAAACTACCTACACGCCGTTAATGATGTCTCCTTTGACCTTAATACAGGCGAGACACTCGGCATTGTTGGCGAATCCGGCTCCGGCAAAACAACACTCGGCATGTCTTTGCTCAAACTACAAAATTATACGGGTAAAGTTACATTCGATGGGAAGCCTATATCAGAACTATCAAAAAAGAAATTTCTGCCCATCCGCAAAGACATTCAGGTCGTCTTTCAGGATCCGTTTGGTTCCCTCTCACCCAGAATGTCCGTCGGACAAATTATTGCCGAAGGCCTGACCGTGCACCGCAAAGACCTTAGCAAAGAACAGCGTGACGATATGGTCATTAAAGTACTAAAAGAGGTGGAACTCGATCCTGCCGCACGTCACCGCTATCCACACGAGTTTTCAGGCGGCCAGCGCCAACGCATCTCTATCGCCCGCGCCTTGGTTATGGAACCGAAGCTTATCATCTTAGACGAACCAACCTCCGCTCTCGATATGTCTGTACAGGTGAGCATCCTTGATCTGCTCAAAAAACTTCAGCAGGAAAAAGGCTTAACTTATATCTTCATCAGTCACGACTTACGGGTCGTGCGCGCTATATCACACAAAATACTCGTGATGAAAGATGGCAAGATCGTCGAACAAGGCTCAGCCAAAGACGTCTTCGAAAGCCCGAAACAAGAATACACGCAAAAACTATTCAAAGCCGCGTTCTTAGAAGAGCTTAGTGCCTAAGCCATAAGTCATAAGGCAGACCATAGGTAATAATTTCCGTATTCGCTATTTTTTCCTAGCGGTTTCCTCCCTCCCTTCAACCATGGCAGAGCAATACGCTATGCACGGCACGTATATAACACACTGAAATATAACAATATTTATTTTTTGGCACGACCTGTGCAATACCAATACCCAAATAAAAACGCGTGAAAAGCGCAACACGAAAAGTAAGGTAAAGGAAAGCACAATGGAAAATGCATCATATATCGCATTATCAAGACAGGTTTCAGTCGCAAGAAACCTTGATATTGTTGCCAACAATATTGCAAACGCTTCTACAACGGGCTTCAAAGCTCATGGCGTTTTGTTTGAAGAATATCTCCAAAAAAATCCTAACGCAGATTTCAAAGACTTTGAAATGGTCAATGACTACGGTGAATATACAAATACATCTGTTGGCCCCATCAAGAACACAGGCAACCCTCTTGATGTTGCTCTCGATGGTAAAGGCTTTATGCGTGTAGAGACAGAAGCTGGCCCCCGTTATATCCGTAATGGTGAATTGCAGCTTAATGCCGCTGGTGAAATTGTAACACCACAAGGCTATCCCGTTTCTTCACCGACTAATGCCGCCCTATCAGTCCCACCTGGCACAAAGGAAATTAAGATCACAACCGATGGTTCTGTGCATGCAGACGGTGCCGTTGTTGGGCAGATCGGTGTCTGGGAATTCGACAATATGCAAGACGTCGTGCAGATGGGTAACAATTTATTCTCAGCCGAAGTTGAGCCTGTCGCAGCACAGGAAACAGACGTTATTCAAGGCGCGCTTGAGGGCTCTAATGTGAACCCGATTGTAGAGCTTACAAAGATGATTGAGCTATCACGTAACTACACAGGCGCTCAGCGTATCTTGAACGATGAACATGAAAGAATTAGACGTGCGATTCAAACCATTAGCGGTAAATCGTAAGTCCAGTAAGTAGTAAGAACGAAACCAATTAAACCGGATAGATAAAGGAGACTTTAACCATGCTATCACTTAATATCGGCGCATCAGGTATGTTAGCACAACAACTCAATGTTGATGTGATCTCAAACAACCTCGCAAACATGACAACAACAGGCTATAAACGCCAACGTGCTCAGTTTCAGGACTTAATGTACCAAAATATTGAGCGCCCCGGCGCAACATCCTCTGATGTCGGCACAATTGTACCTTCAGGTATTCAACTTGGCCTTGGTGTAAAAGCCGCATCCGTACACAGACTACACTCTCAAGGCAGCGCTATCATCACGGATAATGAATTCGATGTTGCCATTATGGGCGAAGGTTATTTCCAAATTGAACTACCAAGCGGTGAAACAGCCTATACAAGAGATGGGTCATTCCAAGTCAATGGTGATGGTGAGATTGTTACATCCAATGGCTATGTCGTAGAACCAACTATTGTTGTTCCGGATGACGCCATATCTATCGTTATTAACAATAGCGGCGAAGTTCTGGCGCAGATTGATGGTCAAGCAGACATGACGAACCTTGGACAGCTTGAGCTTTCTGTTTTTGCCAATAAAGCTGGCTTGGAAGCCGTAGGACAGAACTTGTTCTTAGAAACAGAGGCCTCAGGCGCACCGATTGCTGGGAACCCTAATGCAGATGGCTTTGGACGTATTGAGCAAGGTGTATTAGAAGCGGCAAATGTCAATTCGGTTGAAGAAATCACAAATCTTATTACAGCACAACGCGCATATGAGTTTAACTCTCAAATCGTACAAGTGTCTGACCAGATGTTAGAAGCAGCATCTAACCTGAGATAATAAGGTGACCTTAAGAGCTGAACTTTAAAATAAGAAAGGCGAAGAAAGATGAAACACAATAATTCAAAAACAAATATGACAGCGAGCTATGTGAGATTTGCCCTGCGCATCACACTTGCAACATTGCTTCTGGTGTTTTCAATGATGTTCTATGTTTCTTCGATTGCCAATGCCGCAATCCTTAATCAGGATGTGACGATTGTTGACGAGCATATCCGCCTTGGCGATATCTTCTCCGGCGTCGACGCAAACCGCAATGCCGCTTATATTTTAGGCCCTGCACCGAAACCGGGTGACAATCTTATTTTAAACAGCGGCACATTGGTCAAACTGTCCCGCGCTTTTAAGCTAAACTGGGCACCAGAGTCTGACTTCCAGCAAGTTGTGATCTCTCGTGCAGCAACAATTGTCTCCGCAGACGACATCCATGACGCTATCAACAAAGCGCTCCACCAAGAAGGCTTTAAAGAAAACTACGAAGTTGTTGTTCACAATATCATCAATGACATCGTATTGCCTGGATATGAAGATGTTGCCATCAATATCGAAGACCTTAAAGTTGATACAGGAAGCAAAACATTCCGTGCGAATGTTGTGATCCCTGTGGCCCATGGCAATGACAACCGAATTCGCGTAATTGGTTCTTTAGAATACATGGTTGATGTGCCGGTTGTCATCTCACGCCTTAAAAAAGGAGATATCATCCGTAAGCGTGACATCGAATATGTGCAAATCCCTGAAAGCAAGGTTACATCTGACATGATTATGGATCAGAAAGATTTGATCGGCACAACACCGCGCCGTGTTCTAGCCCCTCAACAAGTTGTTAAGGCGTCGGATGTCGAACTGCCAACACTCGTGGAGCGTGGATCACGTGTCACTATGATCCTAAATAGCGGCGCTATGAAACTAACCGCAGCAGGTAAGGCTTTAGAAGACGGTGCCGCAGGCGACGTTATCCGTGTGGTTAACCTCTCTAGTAAAAGGACCATTGATGGCTTCGTCACCCCTAATGGAACAATCGAAGTGCACCCATAATAAAAACAAACACGGACGCACTATAAAATTAACGCTTTGGTAAAGGAGCAAAAAATGAAACAGACAACACAAAATAAGATGGCAAGTAAAATAAGACTCGGTCTTTTGAGCACCACTCTTCTTCTTGGCTTGAGCGCCTGTGGAACGATGGACCGCCTTTCAAATGTCGGCAAGCCCCCTGCTATGTCCCCGATTGTGACAGCGGAAACACAAAACTCTGTGAAACCAGTTTCTCTGCCAATGCCAAACCGCGTTGAAGAAACAGCTGCAGCGAACTCTCTTTGGACATCAAACCGCACAACCTTCTTCGAAGACCAACGCGCCAACGAAATCGGCGATATCCTGACCGTTTTGATCGAAATAGACGAAGAAGCAAAACTGGAAAACGACACGGAGCGCACAAGAAGAACGGCTGAAACAGCCAGCCTCGCCAACTTGCTTGGCTATGAAAACTATCTCGGCAAAGTATTTCCCAATGGCGTAACACCTGGAAGCCTCGCAAACCTTGGATCTGATGGTAATTACGCAGGTTCAGGCGAAATTGACCGAAAGGAAGAAATCAGCATCCGTGTCGCCGCCATGGTAGCGCAAGAACTACCAAATGGTAACTTTGTTATTCACGGACGCCAGGAGCTTCTTGTGAATTTTGAAAAGCGTGTCGTTCAAATTGATGGCGTTATCCGTCCTGAAGATATTGCGACAGATAACACGATTAACTATGACAAAGTGGCTCAGGCGCGCATCGTTTATGGCGGTGAAGGTCAGATCACAGATGTCCAGCAACCAAGATACGGGACACAAGTATACGACATCATCTTCCCATTCTAATATAATTAACCGCTTGATTTAAATAAGAAAAAAAACACTGATCAAGTCAGGTAACAAGAATCCTTTACCCAAACTTATGCCGGCGGTTTTATCCGCCGGTTTTTTCTTTTTAAATAATGTATGAAATTATAAGAGAAAGTCGCGTTATTCGCCACGCGCCCTATTCGTCACGCATAGTGCGTTCTTTGCGCTCATGACGCTCTTGCGCTTCAAGGCTCAATGTCGCGATTGGACGTGCCATCAAACGCTTCACGTTAATCTCTTCACCTGTCTCTTCGCAATAACCGTAGTCATTATTTTCAATACGCTGAAGCGCTTTATTGATTTTATTGATA
>PALX01000043.1 GCA_002710775.1 Micavibrio sp.
CATAGAAACTCTGCCCACCGCGATAATGCTCACGCAATAAAGCCTCACGGATAACAACCGGGTCATACGGCAACACAAATGTCCGTATCGCCAGACGGTCAACAGGCGGTGTCGCGATAATGCTCATTTCCTTTACGCCCGTGAGCGACATCTGCAATGTTCTCGGGATCGGTGTCGCAGTGAGGGTCAGCACATGGACATTCTCTTTCAGCGCTTTCAGTGCTTCTTTTTGTTTCACGCCAAAACGCTGTTCTTCATCGACGATAACCAGCCCTAAATTATTGAACTTTACGTCCTTGGAAAATAACGCATGCGTCCCGATCACAATCTGCACAGAGCCATCACGCAGCCCTTCTTTAACCTGCTTTGCCTCCGCCGCAGAAACCATGCGCGAAAGCTGAGCAATACGTATACCCATACCCTCAAAACGCTTTAAGAACCCTTGGTAGTGTTGGCGCGCTAACAATGTTGTCGGCGCAACAATTGCCACCTGCTCACCCGACATGGATGCAACAAATGCCGCGCGCAGAGCAATCTCCGTTTTACCAAAACCTACGTCGCCGCAGATAAGGCGATCCATCGGTGTAGTTTTACCCATATCTTCTAGCGTGTCTTGGATAGCGCGTAGCTGATCTTCCGTTTCATGATACGGGAAACGCGCCGCAAATTCGTTATGCACAGACTCCGAAACATGCAAAGAATCAGCCTTTTTAAGCGCACGCGCCGCCGCGATCTTGAGAAGCTCTTCCGCCATCTCCATCAGATTTTTCTTCACACGAGCTTTACGTGCCTGCCAACCTGCCCCACCAAGCTTATCAAGCTGAACAATCGCCTCCTCACCGCCGAAGCGAGACAACATCTCAATATTCTCAACAGGCACAAACAGTCGGTCATCGCCTGCATAGACAATCTTTAGGCAATCATGCAAAACGCCAGCGGCTTCCAATGTTTCCAATCCCACAAAGCGACCAATACCGAAATCGACATGCACCACATAATCGCCTTCCGATAAAGATGAAACTTCACGGATAAAGTTATCTGCCTTACGCTTTTTGGTCTTCGAGGCACGGGCAAGACGATCACCAAGCAGATCCTGCTCAGTCATAAGCATCAATTCAGCCGTCTCAAATCCTTTTTCAAGCGGTAAGATAATCAGACTGATATCCTGATTACCTTTAGAAATATTCGTGAATTTTTGTGCGTCACTAAATATAATTTTATTGTTTTTTAACAATATCTTAATGCGCTCTTTTGAACCGTCACTATAACAACAAAGCACACATTTTTGTCCTTGCCTGCGCTGTGAAATATGCTCTTTTAAAGCCCCAAAAACATCCGCATCAGGTAAAGCCCTGATATCAGCAAAATCACGACCACCTTTGCCGCCAGCATCATCATAAAGCGTAATACCCTCAGCTGCTTTGAAGGGTGAAAACGTGACAATATCCCGCCCCAAATCATCTATGTACAAATCTTGCCATGGCAATGGATTATAGATAGAACCTGATAGCGACACATCTTGCCCCTTAGTCTTAGCAGGTTTTTTGGCTTGCTGTGCCTGCACAAGCGTTTTACGCGCTTCATAAAAGTCTTTAATCTGCGTCACACGCTCATCATAAGCATGCGATGCATGCGCATCTTGTACCGTCAAGCTCTTGGGCAAATAGTCATGGAGCGTTTCCAGATGCTCATAAAAAAGCGGCAACCAGTGCTCTGCTCCATTATAGCGCCGCCCATCAGATACCGCCTCATACAACATATCATCCGTACGCACCATCCCAAAGGCCGCACGATATCCTGTACGAAAACGCTCAATGGCCTCTGGCGTTAAAATAAACTCTGAGACAGGTGTAAGACTAAAATGGTCAATTTTACCCGTCGTCGTCTGCTCAGCCGGATCAAAGCTACGGATCGATTCAATCTCATCTCCAAATAAGTCAATACGGATCGGCTCCTCATTTTCAGGTGGGAAAAGATCAATAATACCGCCGCGCACGGCGAATTCACCATGTTCGCGCACCGTCTGCACCCGCTCATAGCCATTACTTGTCAAAAATTGCTGAAGACGATCCTGATCAAGTGATCCACCGATTTTAGCTGAAAAACTCGCCCCATCAAAAAACGAGCGTGGCGGCACTTTTTGGCTCACCGCATTGACGGAGGTAAGCACAATACGCGGCACACGCTTTGCCTCATCAGCTATCTCTACCAATCTCGCCAAAGTTGCCACACGCTGGGCAACGACATCCTTACTCGGCGATACGCGGTCATAAGGCAAACAATCCCATGCAGGAAAGACAAGCACCTCAATTTCAGGCGCAAAAAAAGTAATACAGCTCTTAAGTGTTTGTATACGCACATCATCCAGCGCAATATGGACAACAACACTATCCTCGCGCATTAAATCACGGGCTTTTTGCACTAGCCATAGCGCATCCACACCTTCAGGCGCGCCAAACACCGTGTTGTGTGTATCAGAAGAAACAACAGCACTTTGCGTCTCTTCTTCCGTTTCTCTTATTTTTTCTAGATTTTGCGCGCTATCCATGGCGCTATATATAGGCATTATAGGCTCAAATACCAAATCTTTTTTATGGTTTAAGCCTTTTTAAGAGGCTTTTGAGTAATCGTGCTTCAGCAAGCGCTCCAAGACAGGGTTTAGCTTATTCGCAGGAACATTTTCCCTGCCACTCACCCAGTTATATAGGTCAGGGTCGCTTTCAAGTAAAAGATCATCATAGACAGTAAGCTCTTCTTCGCTAAAATCAGGCACATTACGCTCAGCAAACGTCCCTAAAATCAGATCCATTTCCTTCGTGCCGCGATGCCAAGAGCGAAAGATTAAGCGCTTTCTTTTATCTTCAATAGATTCCATAGCGCTTAGTCTAAGCTTAAAAATTTTAAGAACAAGTCTTAATTAGCGCATGTTCAGGGCCTGTTTTTAAATTGTTTGATGAAATCACCTTGTCCACACCTCTTTTTTACGTTTAAGTATCTGTTATGGCCTCGAAACCTTTGCAACGCCCTTTTGCCCTAGATCCATTGTTCCGTACAACGCGGGGCTTACCCGGCATTGGCGACAAGAATGGTGTTTATCTCAGCAGACTGATCGATGGTGAAACACTCAAAGATATGCTGTTTCATAAGCCTATTGATATTATTGACCGTTCATACAAACCACAAATAGCAGATGCCCAGCATGGTAAAGTCGCAACCTTCCGTGTCAAAGTAGACAAGCATAGCCCGTCACCACGCCGCGGCCTGCCTTACCGTGTTACTGCCTCTGATGAAACAGGTGAGATCACACTCGTTTTCTTTAACGCACACCCCGATTACCTCAAAAAACATCTGCCTATGGGGGAAGACGTGCTGATTAGCGGCACACTGGACCGCTATCAGGGTAAGCTGCAAATGACACATCCTGATTACATCTTACCGCCTAGCGAAGAAGACCAAATGCCCAAAATCGAGCCTATCTATCCAATGACACAAGGGCTCTCCCCCAAAACCTTCCGCAAGGCTATGCTCGCCGCACTGGATCAATGTCCAGACTTGCCCGAATGGCATGATCCGACCATTATGAAACGCCATAAATGGCGCACATGGAAAGAGGCCATCTTAAACCTGCACAAGCCTGATAACGCTGGTGATTTAAGTGAGCACAGCAAAGATCGTGAACGTCTGGCTTATGATGAACTTTTATCTAGCCAGCTCACCCTTGCCATTGTCCGCAACATGACAAAAACAAAAGCTGGTAGAGTTTTACAAGGCGACAACAGCCTAAAAAGCAAAATTCTCACCGCGCTTCCCTATCAGTTAACAGGCGCACAAGAGCGCGCTTTGCAAGAAATATACGAAGACATGCAATCACCGCATAAGATGCTTCGCCTCCTGCAAGGTGATGTCGGCGCAGGCAAAACAATTGTCGCCCTTCTGGCTATGGCACAAGCTGTTGAAGCAGGCACTCAGGCCGCCATTATGGCGCCGACGGAAATCCTCGCTCGCCAGCACGCCGAAAGCCTAGAAGAGATATGCAATGCCGCAGGCATAACAACCATCACGCTGACAGGGCGTGACAAGGGCAAGAAACGTGAAACCATTCTCGAACAAATTGCTGATGGGTCAGCACAGATCATTATCGGCACGCACGCTCTCTTTCAAGAAACTGTAGTTTTTAAAGATTTAGGACTCGCGGTTATTGATGAACAGCATCGCTTTGGCGTACACCAACGCATGATGCTTTCGGGCAAAAATAAGGACACAGACACGCTCGTCATGACCGCCACCCCTATCCCGCGCACGCTCACAATGACAGTTTTTGGCGATATGGATACCTCGCGCCTTGATGAAAAACCAGCGGGACGCAAACCCATTGATACACGCTTACTGAGCATAGACCGTATCGAAGAACTTGCCGCGTCACTTAAAAAGAAAATCGCTGAAGGTAATCGTATATATTGGGTCTGCCCCCTCGTCGAAGAATCTGAAGTCATGGACCTCGCCGCTGCAGAGGAACGCTATATTTCTTTGGAGCGCAGTTTCGGCAACCGTGTCGGGCTGGTGCATGGACAAATGAAAGCCGAAGCCAAAGACGAAACTATGGGCAAATTTGCCCGCGGAGAGCTTGATATCCTTGTTGCGACCACTGTTATTGAAGTTGGAGTCAACGTGCCAGAAGCCACCATCATGGTCATTGAGCACGCCGAACGTTTCGGCCTCTCACAACTTCACCAGCTTAGAGGACGCGTTGGACGTGGAAGCGCGCAATCACATTGCTTTTTGCTCTACGGCAAATTGTCAGAAACCGCCAAAGAACGCCTACAAATCATGCGCGAGACAGAAGATGGTTTTGTGATCGCCGAAAAAGACTTGGAACTACGCGGTGCCGGCGACATCTTAGGCACAAAACAAAGCGGCCTGCCAAAGTTTAAACTCGCAAATTTGGATGAACATAGAGATTTATTAGCAATGGCGCGCGATGATGCCCGCCTTACAATTGAAAAGGACCCCAGATTGGAGTCCGAAAGAGGTCAGGCCCTCAAAGTGTTACTGCACCTATTCGACAGAGCACAAGCAATTGAGTACTTCAGGTCTGGATANACCTTAATTAAACCGCATGATGAAGCGTCTTTTCATCAGGTTTCTTTTTTGATTTAACCTTACTCCAAACATGTTCATGGAAAGTGTAAAACACTGTTTGTACAAGAGGTTCGACAAAACCGATCCCTAGCGCAACGCGCCAGTCACCCGAAAGCACGTAAGCCACCGCAATGGCAACGCTCATATGCATAATACTATAGGTTCCTGTTTTTATTACTTGTCTTGTCATAGCTTTATTGTATCACCAAAAAGGTTAATATTAAATGAAAATGATTCTCATTTAGGAAATAAATTAGGCGCACCACTATACAAAATCAAGCAGTAAAGAATAATTTGCGTTATTTGATGCTGTTTTCTTCACCATCAGGCGAACGGTCAGGCGGCGTTACGATACCACCGGAGACAACCATCTTTAGGGCCTCCTCAACCGTCATGTGAAGACGGTAAATGTCCTTTTCTGGAACAAACAGCAAAAAGCCAGATGTTGGGTTTGGTGTGGTCGGCACAAAAACATTGATCATTTTGTCTTTTGTTACGGCCTGCACTTCACCGCTGGTTGTGCCCGTCAAAAAGCCAATAGACCAGCATCCCTTGCGCGGATATTCGAGCAGGACAGCTTCGCGGAAAGCCTCGGACTGGTTCGCCAGTACTGTTTCCATGATCTGTTTAATCGCGCCGTAAATTGTTTTAACAACGGGCACACGATCAAGTAGATATTCACTGATACGAATAAGAAAGCGACCAAAGAAATTCGCCGCAAAGAAACCTATAACAACCAAAGCCATAAAAACGGCGATCAAACCGAGGCCCGGAATAGAAAATGGCAGATAGTTATTCGGATTATATTGTGCCGGCACCAAGCCCGCGACCCAACCATCAATGGATGTCACAACAAAGAACGCAAAATACAGTGTAATCGTGATTGGCACGACGACCAACAAACCTGCAATGAAGTAACCGCGGATCTTCGCACCAAGGTCAAGCTTAGCCTTACCCGTTTCCTCTAACTTTTCTTTTGTATCTTTTTTCATACCCATTATTTAAGCCATAGCCGCACAAAAGGGAAGCCCTATTCCTTGTTTTTTGCATAGATTTGCAACCCGATCTCCTCGAATAGCGCATCTTCTTTGGCCTGTAATTTCTTGCGCTCTTCTTCCAATCGGCGGGCTTGTGTAATCTCCACTTTTTTCAATTCACCAAAGCTATTGCGCATATCCGTTACCGCAATCTCAATCCGCGTATCCAGCTTTTTTTCTTCATGTTCAATCTTTTTGATTTTTTCTTTAGAAGATTGCAAGAACGTCCCAAACCCTGATATCGCCATAAAGGGTTGAAACTCTTCACCGCGCATCACATCCATTTCTTTTTCAACGGAGCTCAAGATAGCTTCGCGCTGTTGCAATAGCTTATTCGCTTCTTCATATAAACGCGCCAGAAACTTTTGCTTCTCATCCAGCTCATGCTTTCGAAACCGAATAAGCGGGTCAAGGTCAGCCATTAGCTAGCGCCCTCTCCTTGCGTACCAGTAGAATCTGGTATTTCCACCCCCGCTGACTGAACAGCCTCACCATACGGCATACCAAGGACTGCCGCTAATTCAGCAAAGCTTTCATCAATCGTGCGCGAGACCTGTTTACGCTGGGTTAGAAACTCTTCAATCTGATCATAATACTGGATCGCTTCATCAACTTTCTTGTCTGAACCTCGGCGATACGCCCCAAGACGGATAAGCTCGGCCATATCTTCATATGTCGAAACAAGCTGTTTTGCGCGGCGAATAATCGCCTGTTGCTGTTCATTCAAACAATCAGGCATCATTCGTGAGATAGACTTCAAAACGTTAATCGCTGGATAGCGTCCGCGGTCTGCGATATCCCGCTCCATCACGATATGTCCATCAACGATACCGCGCACAGAATCCGATACAGGCTCGTTATGGTCATCCCCTTCTACAAGAACTGAGAAAATACCAGTCATTGAGCCTTCGCCTTCCACTCCTGGCCCTGCCCGTTCAAGTAACCGCGCGAGTTCAGAGAATGTCGTTGGCGGATAGCCTTTCGAGGTCGGCGGCTCTCCTGCCGATAAACCGATCTCACGTTGCGCCATCGCAAAACGGGTCAGTGAGTCAATCATACAAAGAACTTGCTTCCCCTGATTCCTGAAATACTCGGCGACTGTCAATGTCATATAGGCGGCCTGCCTGCGCATCAACGCAGGTTCATCCCCTGTCGCGACAATCACAACGGAGCGTTTCAACCCATCCTCACCCAAATCATCTTGAATAAACTCTTGTACTTCACGGCCACGTTCACCGACTAGGCCAATCACGGAAATCTCCGCTTCCGTATAGCGTGCCATCATCGATAACAGCACTGATTTACCGACACCAGAGCCAGAGAAAATACCCAGACGTTGCCCAAGGCACGTCGAAACAAAAGTATTCATGGCCTTTACGCCCAAATCCAGCTTTTCGCCAATACGCTGCCTGTTATATGGGCTAGGCGCTTCATTCTTAAGCGGCATGGACTGCTTGCCTTTCATAAGAGGGCCTTTTCCATCAACAGGCTCGCCAAGCGCATTAACAATGCGCCCCAACCACGATTCATCTGGGAATATCACGGGATCCGCATCATGTATTTCAGCGCGGCATCCGAGTCCAACACCCTCCAATGTACCAAAGGGCATTAATAAGGCTTTTTTGTCTTGGAAACCAATCACCTCACACGGCACTGGCTTTGCTTTTGCCGGACGCAAAGTAACACGCGAACCAACGCTAAGGTCTTCGCCAAACCCCGTCATTTCAACCAAAAGGCCGAGAACTTTCGTTACTTCCCCATAGGAAACATGGGCATCTAGGCCTTCTACAGTCGATATAAGCTGATCTGATAAACGGTGGGTCATATGGTCATTATACCTGAAATTTAGGACGATGTCTCATGGCTTCGAAATGTCTTTCATTCGAATTTGTTAATAAAGGTTAACAAAATTTGCACCAATTCGTTAATAAATGTTAACATTTAAAAACAAATCATTTAGATTCGTTTGGAAAAGTTAAGCGAAGGGTTGAATTTATGCGCGTACTCCTCATAGAAGATGACAGTTCAGTCGCCAAGAATATTGAGCTAATGCTCAAAGGTGAAAACTATGTAATTGATGTTACCGATCTCGGCGAAGACGGGATGGATCTTGGTAAAGTTTATGACTATGACATCATTATCCTTGATCTCATGCTTCCTGATATGGACGGCTATGATGTTTTAAAACAGCTTCGCGCGTCAAAAGTCGATACCCCCATTCTTATTCTCTCAGGCCTTGCCGAACTTGATAACAAAATTCAAGGTTTGGGCTTCGGCGCTGATGATTATCTTACAAAACCATTTGAAAAACGTGAACTTCTTGCCCGTATTCAAGCTATTGTCCGCCGTTCTCAAGGCCACGCACAAAGCGAGATCAGTGTTGGCAAGGTTACAGTTAACCTTGATAGCCGCACATGTCAGGTAGACGGCAAGCCCGTTCATCTGACAGGTAAAGAATACGGTATTCTTGAACTTCTCGCTCTTCGTAAGGGGCTAACACTCACGAAAGAGCAATTCCTAAACCACCTTTATGGCGGTATGGATGAGCCTGAAGTGAAAATCATTGATGTGTTTATTTGCAAGCTTCGTAAAAAGATCGAAGACGCAACAGGCGGTGACAACTATATCGAAACGGTATGGGGACGTGGATACGTTCTACGCGCACCTGAAGGCACAGAAGATTCAGAAGCGGCAACAGCTTAAACACTAACGTAAAGCAAGCACCTCATGAATATACCAACCTTTTTAACGGTTTTGCGTATCCTGCTTATACCGGCACTCGCTTACTTATTCATTGAAGGCTATGCCATCGCCGCATTAACTCTATACATTGCGATAGCCTTAACCGACTTCTTTGATGGTTATTTAGNACGAAAATTAAAGCAAACATCTGCTTTAGGCGCTTTTTTAGACCCTATCGCCGATAAGCTCCTCGTCGTGGCGCTACTTATTCTGTTTGTCGCAGATGGTGTTATAAGCGGCTTGTGGGTTATTGCCCCAACACTGATTATCATGCGCGAGATATGGGTCCCTGCCCTGCGCGGCTTTATCGGCTATGACAAAAAAATCGCCGCTGTCTCACAGCTCGCAAAATGGAAAACAACAGCGCAAATGGTCTCTGCCGCTTTTCTGTTAATCTATAACTATGACTTTGGCATCTCTTTGCCTCTATCCGTCCATGAAATCGGCTTATACCTTCTGGGCATTGCCGCCCTACTAACCATCATCACGGCCTATGACTACACAAAGAAAGCATGGCCGCTTTTAACGAAGTAAACTGGATAACTTAGAACGCCTACAAAGTTATTGTTTTACTCACTCATAAAAAGCGCTATCTAATAGCTATGCTCTTTTCACTTTTATTTAAAATTCTGCGTCCGGCATTTTTCCTGCTTCCGCCCGAGACAGCGCATAAACTTACGCTCAAGCTATTGAAATTAGGCTTTCACCCTCATTTCGGCCCTCACGATTCTATTTTATCGCAAAAAATTGCTGGCCTAAACTTTAGAAACCCGCTGGGGATCGCCGCTGGCTTTGATAAAACCGCCGCTACAATGCCTGCCTTATTTTCCATGGGACTTGGTATGGTCGAGATCGGCACTGTGACGCCTGAACCGCAAGCTGGCAACCCTAAACCCCGTATCTTCCGAGACAAAAAGAACAAAGCCGTCATTAACCGTATGGGCTTCCCCGGCGAAGGTGCGCGCGCCTTCGAAAAAAACCTAGATGCCTTTATGCATAAGAAAAAAGCCACACAGATCATTGGCGTCAATATTGGCAAAAACAAAACAACGGAAGACCCATATCAAGACTACATTACGTTGATTAAAGATTTCGGCGAGAAAACAGACTATCTGACCGTCAACATTTCCTCCCCCAATACACCAGGGCTTAGAGAACTCCAAAAGGTCGAAATACTTTCCCAGCTTATGGACAAGGTTTTTGATGCAAGAAAGACATACTGCAAAACAAAACAGCCGCCTATTTTCTTTAAATTCGCACCCGACCTTAGTGACGAAGAACTTACAGGCATCGCCAAACTTTGTATGGATAAAAAAGTAGATGGCGTGATCTTAGCCAATACAACGCTAGACCGCCCTTCCGTTTTAGATGAGCGCTTCGCAAAAGAAGCAGGCGGGCTGAGCGGCGCCCCTTTAAAAGACAAATCCACGGAGATCATACGCAAATTTTATGATGTAACAGACGGCCAAATCCCAATCATTGGTGTTGGCGGCATCACGAGCACACAAGACGCCTATGAAAAGATGCGCGCGGGCGCTTCACTGGTCCAGCTTTATACAGGATTAATATTCGAAGGACCAGGCCTTATCAAAGAGATATTGGATGGCTTGCCTGCCCTGCTTGAAAAAGACGGATTTGACCATATCGCCCAAGCCATTGGCGCTGACCACCCTTCAAAGCTCATAAAGAAACGGGCATAAAGCTATGGCTAACATTTCTATTATCTCAGGCATGAACGACATCATTGATCGCTATGATGGTTTCATTTTCGACGTCTGGGGCGTGCTCCATGATGGCCTGAGCGTTTTTGATGGCACAGTTGACGTGTTAGAAACTTTAGCAACCAAAGATAAGCAAGTCGTTCTTCTCACAAATTCACCAAACCGCATGCACCAAATTGCGCAAAAACTCGAAAATATGGGCATCAAGCGCTCTTTATACAAAACCATCGTTAGTTCTGGTGAGGCTGCTTATCGCGCTTTAACTGAACGCACAGACCCTTTCCATGCTTCTTGCGGCACGAAATGCTTTCACATGGGCGATGATGTTTTTATGCAAGCCCTATATGATGCCGCTGAGGCTGGTGCTATTGAAATAGTGAACAGCCCACAAGAGGCTGAGTTTGTTTGCGTTAGCAACCCCAGAGGCATGCACTTGGATACAGATTACTTACAAAAAGAACTGGAAGACATGCTAGAGCGGGATATGCCGCTCATCTGCCTTAATCCCGATGTAGTGGTGCGGATTGGCGATGAACTATACCCTTGCGGCGGCGGCATAACGGATCAATACGCCGAAATGGGCGGACGCACCTATTATCACGGCAAACCACATAATCCTGTATATGAAACAGCACATCACTTGCTTGGTGTTCAGGATAAATCAAAAATTCTAGCCGTCGGTGATTCCATCCGCACCGATGTGACGGGGGGGCGCAACTACGGTATAGATGTTGCTTTTAACCTACCCGGCATTCACTGGCACGATTTGACCGAACCAATGAAAGGTGATGTCTTGTGCCAAGAGCGCTTATCCTCTTTAATAGAAGGCGCAGATGTAAAACCAACCTATTTAATTAACGGATTTGCTTTATGAAACTTTTAACCAGCCTATGTCTTCTCCTTATCAGCTTTATATCTTTGCCTGCACAGGCTGCTGAAAAAGTGCACGGCATGGCGATGCACGGCGATCTAAAATATGGGCCTGATTTCACGCATTTTGAGTATGTGAACCCAAACGCCCCCAAAGGCGGCACGTTAAAAGAACATAGCATTGGCACATTCGACAACCTCAATGGTTTCATCATGAAAGGTGTTGCCGCCGGTAATTTGTCTCTTTTATACGACACGCTTCTAAGCGCATCTGAAGACGAGCCTTTTTCTGAATATGGCTTATTGGCCGAAAGCGTTGAGCGAGCAGACGATAACAGCTACATCCGTTTTAATCTGCATCCCAGTGCTAAATTCCACGATGGTAAAGCCGTTACACCCGAAGATGTCATATGGACATTTAACACATTGCTTGAAAAGGGTCTGCCTTTTTACCGCGCCTATTACGGCGCTGTTGAGAGCGTAGAAAAGACAGGAGAACAGCAAGTCACCTTCACCTTTAAAGACAAGACCAATAAGGAACTCCCGCTTATTCTCGGGCAACTCCCTGTCTTGCCCAAACATTACTGGGACGGCAAAGATTTCGCCAGTACAACACTTGAAGCGCCTCTTGGAAGCGGCCCGTATAAAATAAAAGCCGTCGATGCAGGAAAACGAATTGTCTATGAACGTGTTACAGATTATTGGGGTAAAGACTTGCCCGTCAATAAGGGCCGCTATAATTTCGATACAATAGAGCTTGATTACTACCGTGACGCCACTGTTGCTGTGGAAGCCCTCCTCGCAGGAGAATACGATTACCGCCTCGAAAATATCGCTAAAACATGGGCGACCACGTATAAAGATGCGCAGGCCGTAAAAGATGGCCGCATCGTCCTAAAAGAAATTGAGCACAGCCGTCCTGCGGGCATGCAAGCTTTTGCGCTTAACCAACGCCGCCCGATTTTTGCCGATATCGCCATCCGCAAAGCCGTCAATCTCGCTTTTGACTTTGAGTGGGCGAACAGACAATTTGCATATGGGTCCTATACACGCACCGATAGCTATTTCGAAAACTCTGAGCTTGCCTCTTCTGACTTACCCGAAGGCGAAGAACTTGCAATCTTAGAAGAATATAAAGACCAGCTCCCACCTGCCCTATTTACCGAAGAATTCATCGTACCAAAAACCAAGGGTGACGGTAATAATCGCAAGCAACTTCGAGAAGCCATGCATATCCTTGACGAAGCAGGATATAAAACAGGGCCTGATGGCCTGCGCATTGATCCTAAAACGGGACAACCACTCACCTTTGAGATTATTGAGCACCAACCAGCTTTTGAGCGTTGGACACTCCCGCTAATCCAAAACCTCAAAAAGATCGGTATCAAAGCAACATTCCGTATTGTCGATACCGCCCAATATCAAAACCGTGTTTTAACCCATGATTACGATATGACCGTGCACACTTTCCCGCAATCTCTCTCGCCTGGCAATGAGCAAATCGAATATTGGCACTCCAGCAAGGCTGATGTCGAAGGGTCACGTAACTGGCTTGGTATTAAAAGCCCCGTGGTTGATGATCTGGTCATGAAGATTGTTAATGCTGAGAGCCGCGAGGATCTTGTGGCGTATACGCGCGCCTTGGACCGCGTTTTGAAATGGGGCTACTACGTTATTCCTCAATGGCATTTGAATAAATTTAGGCTCGCTTATAACAGCAAAATTGCCATGCCTGAGACGATGGCACCTTATGCTTCAGACCTAACAAGTACATGGTGGGTTAAAGCAGATGAGTGAAACGCAAACAATCAGTATTGATGATTTTTTAAAAGTTGATATTCGTGTCGGCACGATTGTGGATGCACAAGATTTCCCCGAAGCCAAAAAGCCGGCCATTAAGCTATTCATCGACTTTGGTGATAAGCTCGGCATCAAAAAAACATCCGCCCAAATTACAGGCCATTACAATAAAGATACGTTAATCGGCAGACAAGTCGCCGCTGTCGTCAACTTTCCGCCGCGCCAGATTGGCCCATTTATGTCCGAAGTACTTACACTCGGTTTTTCAGATGAAGATGGAAAGATCATTCTTATCCGTCCAGATCAACATGTCCCCAATGGAGAAAGACTGCACTAATCATGAAAACTGCGATCATTATCCCTGCCCGCTATGGTTCCACACGCTTCCCTGGCAAACCTCTAGCCAAGATCAACGGCAAAGAAATGCTCCTTCATGTCTATGGCAAGGCTCTGGAAGCAAAAGAAAGCCTAACAGAACAAGAGCTAACGATCCTTGTCGCCACCGAAGATGAGCGTATCGCTCAATTTTGTGCCGATCACGATATCGCTTGCGCCATGACATCGGAAGACTGCGCATCAGGTACAGACCGCGCTAAAGAAGCTATAGAAACTTTAAAAGAACAACCTGATTTTATTGTTAACCTTCAAGGAGATCTCATCATTCCTTCAAGCTTTGTTCAAGCATTGATTGCAGATTTCACAACAAATCCAGATACAGATATTTTGACCCCTGTCCTTCAACTCTCATGGGATCAACTCGATCAAATGCGTAAAGATAAGCAAACAACGCCTTTTAGCGGCACAACCGTTACAATGGCACCAAACAGGCATGCACACTGGTTTTCAAAAAACATCATCCCTGCTATTCGCAAAGAAGAACAACTAAGAAATGAGGATGAACTTTCACCCATTTATCGCCATCTTGGCATGTATGGCTATGCTTTAGACGCGCTAAAGAAATATGTAACACTGCCTGAATCCACCTATGAAAAACTAGAAGGGCTGGAACAACTCCGCGCTTTAGAAAACGGGATGCGCATTCGCTGTGTACCTGTTCGTTATGGTGACCACCCTGTTCTTCCCGGTATTGATAGTCCAGAAGATTTAAAGAGAACTGAAGCCTTACTTTAGATCAAATACGCGTTTAAGTTTCTTCAACATCTGCCTGAAATCAGTGATGTAATTCTCTTTTGTAACACCTGATATTTTGCGCCCCTTACGAGACAAATACATATAGGCCGTTGAGTCTTCCGCTCTAAACGCAAAAGGAATGAGTTTCCAGTTCTCAGGAAGCTGATCAATCGCCTTTAACGCCGCTTTCATATCCTTAGCCTGATCCCCAACAAACCAGATTGTTTGTGGCTTGTCTTTATCCAGTCCAAGAGAATGCACCGCACGCAATACAACTTCTGGACTAGGCTTGCCATGCTTTACATGCTCACGGAAGATAAGCTCAGTGAAATATTCACGCAAACCATACCGCCTTAATACCTGTTTACCATAGGAACGCCCATAAGCATTACTGCTCAACGCCATCGGCACATTATGAGACTTTAGATAATCCAAAACCGCATAAACATCATCTTCAGGCTCGACCACCTGATCGACCTCAATACCACGCATAATGCGGATACCGTGAATAAGACGGTGAACGAGTGGGTTTGATTCAACATTTACCGTTAAATCCATCTCTGCCGGCAAAGTATAAGAGCGCTTAAAAGGATGTGTTAAAATATGGATAAGCGTGTCACAACGCTCCAACTGCGCAATAAGCTTCTGGTTCTTATGACGAACGATTGTACCATCAAGATCAAAAAGACAGGCTGTCGGCTTGGATAGTTTTGCGATCTCGATCATAGCTTTTAAAATATACCTTAATTTAAACTCTTATAAGAGAGACTTCGCTAACTGAACGATATGATCACGGCTTAGACCTGCCTCTTCATATTGTTTCACTGGCTTGTCCTGATCTTGGAAAACATCAGGCAAATACATTGCGCGAAGCTTTGCCCCACCAGCTTTATCCATCGCACCGCTATTGATCAAATAGTCTTGAACAATAGAACCAAAACCACCACTTGAACCTTCTTCAATAGTGATCAGGGCCTGATGGTTTTGATAAAGCTGTGTCGTTAATTCTTTATCCAAAGGTTTCGCAAAGCGTGCATCCGCCACCGTCACACTCAAGCCCTGTTTTTCCAACGTCTCAGCCGCCGCAAGCGCTTCGTATAATCTTGCGCCATAGCTTAAGATAGCAATATCAGTACCTTCTTTAACAATGCGCCCCTTACCAATTTCCAGTGGCGCAGCGTTTTCTGGGATTTCAACACCAAAACCTTCACCGCGTGGATAGCGGAACGCACAAGGGCCATCATCGTAAGAGGCGGCAGTCGCAACCATGTGCGCAAGCTCAGCCTCATCACTTGCCGCCATCAGCATCATATTCGGCAAGCACGCCAAATATGCGATATCAAAACTTCCAGCATGTGTTGAGCCGTCTGCACCAACCAATCCCGCCCTATCCATAGCAAAACGAACCGGAATATTTTGTAGTGCTACGTCATGAACCACCTGATCATAAGCACGTTGCAAGAAGGTCGAATAAATCGTCACGAAAGGCTTATATCCTTCGCATGCCATCCCTGCCGCAAAAGTCACGGCGTGCTGTTCTGCAATCCCAACATCAAACATACGATCAGGGAAAGCTTGACCAAAAGCATCCATCCCTGTCCCTGAAGGCATCGCCCCCGTCATGCCAACGATCATCGGATCTTTCTGTGCGTGTTTAATAAGCTCTTGAGCAAAAACTTTTGTATAGCTTGGCGCATTCGGCTTTGGCTTATACTGAGACCCTGTCACCACATCAAATTTCGCTACGCCGTGCATCTTATCCGCGGAGCTTTCCGCAGGAGTGTAGCCCTTCCCCTTTTTTGTGATCGCATGAATAAGGATTGGCCCTTCATAGGCGCTATCCCTTACATTCCTTAAGATAGAAAGAAGGTGCTCCATATTATGACCGTCTATCGGACCGAGATAATAAAAACCAAGCGCCTCAAATAAATTACTTTGGCCGAAACCAGTGCGCGCCGCCTCTTCAAATCCGCGCGCTGCTTCTCTTAAGGGTTTTGGCAATATTTTGGTCATAGACTTGGCAACATCACGCGCTTTCATATACTGATTAGACGAGGTGATATTGCTAAGATATTTACTCAATGCCCCGACTGGCGGCGCAATAGACATCTCATTGTCATTCAAGATAACAATCAGGCGAGATTTTTGGTCGCCAGCGTTATTCATCGCCTCATAAGCCATCCCTGCCGACATCGCGCCATCACCAACCACACAAATCACATTGCGGTCTTCACCTTTCATATCAGCGGCAACTTTCATGCCCAGCCCTGCCGACATTGCCGTTGAACTATGCGCTGCCCCAAAAGGATCATACTCGCTTTCCGCCCGTTTCGTGAAGCCTGACAGGCCACCGCCTTGGCGGATCGTTTTCATCCGGTCTTTCCGCCCTGTCAAAATCTTGTGCGGGTAACATTGATGTCCAACATCAAAGATCAAACGGTCATGCGGCGTATCAAACACGGCATGGATAGCCGTCGTCAGCTCAACCACACCAAGACCCGCGCCTAAATGACCACCCGTTTCCGCAACGGCCTCAATCATCTCCTGACGCACTTCCTCACTCAACTGAGCAATCTCAGCATCCGAAAAACCGCGCATATCTGCAGGTACATTGACTTTATCCAAAAGCCGCTCGCCATCTTCGGCAGAAGTGGCATTGCCTTCTATAGTCACATTTTTATCTGGTGAGGTTGCTTTTAAGACCATTTTCTATTCGGCGACAGCCTCTCCTTCGGTGCTTTGCTCATCATCTGCCGCAGGTGCGTCCTCGGCGGCCTGCTCATAATATTTGATAATGTCATACTGATTTTTAAGACCCTGCATGTGTTCCGCCAATGCTTTCTGGCGCAACGCATTCACCAAACTTTCTTTGGCTTGTTCAAACGTTGCAGGCTTAGCATCTCTTTTTTCCAAGACTTCAATAACATGCCAACCAAATTGCGTTTGCACAGGTTCTTGCATAACAGTTCCCGCCTCTGTTGAAAATGCCGCCTCAGCAAATGGTGCAACCATCTGGTTTTTCTTAAAGAACCCAAGGTCGCCGCCCGTCTTACCTGTCGGCCCTTCTGAATACTCTTGAGCCAAAGCAACAAAGTCTTCACCATTATTGAGCTTGGCAATTAAGTCCTGAGCTGTCTGTTCATCTTTTACAAGAATATGGCGGGCGTGCACTTCCTGCTCCGCTGGAACATTTTGAGCATATTCAGCATAGGCCAAAGCCAGTTCTTCATCTGTCACAGCGCTCTCAATAATTTGTTGCAAATAAATATTACGCTTAATCTCTGTGCGCGCCGCCTTCATTGCTTCTTTTAGCTCTGCATTATTATCTTTAATCGCATCGCCCGCCGCCGCATCAATCAGTTTTTGGTTAATGAGCTGCTCTACCAAAGCGGGATAAAGCTGTTTCATATCAACACCCTGTAGCTGAGCAGGATCAATTGTGAAGCTTTCATTCAAATCTTTTTCTGTAATCAAATAAGGGCCAACTTTTGCCAGGACAACAGAGTCATCAGTGCTGTCAGCAATCATAGGATCATTTTGGCTTTCACTTTGAGCCAGAATATTATGTTCTTGTGTTGATAGATATTGCGCACCAAAACCTACGGCAACACCTGCCAGTACCAATATAATGATGACGATAATTGCGCTTCTCATCTTAATCTCCTTTTATCCTTCATGTGTGAGATTAGACTATAGAAACTTGGCAAAAAAATGCAAAGAGAAAGATTTTTTAATGATGAGTAATAAACAAACGAAATTTATACGCAGGACTTACCACGTACGGATAGGCCCTGTATCAAGATGAATAAAGCCGCTTGAGATATAATGTCCCACACCGCCAAGCCTTAGATTTTCTGCCGCCAATTGAAGCTTTCTTGTATCAACGCCCGGCATGCGAATATCAACGGCACGGCCTTTTGTGTGATAAGAATTACGTGCTACCCCTTCCGTTTTACGGCGGAGCATTTCATTCGTTTTTGGCGAGCGATAGCCAGACAAGACAACAAAGTCATTGTCCTTATTTACACTCACTTTCAAAGCATGCAGGTAATCGAATAGATCCTGATCCATGTCAATCGCATCACCTGTACGGTGGTCTCTTAGCGTATATGAAATCTTTTTCAAAGAATCCGGAATATAGGCATCGCCCATCTTATAAGGACCTGTGAAAATCTCGCCTGTATGCAGGTTTCTAAATGAAATCAGACGTGGTTCGTTGATATTGGTGAAGAGCTGTCTTGCAGGAGTAGCAGACGCATTTTTGGGCATAATCAGCCCACTTGCCGCTGTTGCACTCATAATCAACCCCGTCTTCATAAAAAGACGTCGTGACATATTCATTGCTTTGCTCTCTTCCCTCATATCCATTTCTTCTGTAATTGTCGGCGATTATATTGTGCCTATCGTTGATTTTGTCAAGATTTAGTGAAAATAAACTTAAGATAACATTGGATTGCGTCTTTTTATAAGCTTCGCGCCTTTTCAATAGCACGTCTGAACGTGATCGGGTCAGCAATAGGCGGCAGACGAACTTCCCCAACACCCATACCACGCACAATGATTGTTCCATAGCCCAGCAGACGACCCATAATACTTTGAAGCACATTCACACCTTCAATACGGTTAACGCTGATCTCACCAACATAGCGCGAGATAAGTCCTGTTTTATAAATCATACGCTGGTTCGTGACGCATATTTCCGTCACATACATAATGATCATCATGCGGGCGAACATGAACACACCAACCAATATAGACAAAAAGGCCGCAATACGAACGCCAATATGCAGTCCTAATATCGTTTTGATCAAACCGCCTTTAGCTTTAACCACACGATCCCACGCCTCGCCTTGCAAATGCTCAGGCAAAGATGGGAAGCGCTGATCAATAATCGACGTCACCTCAATATGGACGGCCACATGAATAATAAAATAAGCAACCACAGCGCCAAACATAATCCATGACACAGCCGCCGCACGGTAAGCCCAGTGAAAACGGCCTATATGTACGATTTTTTCATCTGGTGAGAGTGATTGCTGAACATAAAGCATGTTAAAATTAATCCCCTAAAGAAATACCAAGCGCCCGTGCAGTCTTTACCAATGCGCCATCAATATCAACCTCTTGGTAAGCCGCGATAGCATCATCAATCGCCACATCAATCACTTCACGGTTCGACCACGACACCATACGATCAAACTTCCCTTCCGCAATCAACTTCACCGCATGCACACCAAAAGCAGAAGCCAAAATGCGGTCATTCGGTGTTGGGGGTGCGCCGCGCTGAACATGGCCGAGCACTGTTACCCGTGTTTCAGATTCTGTAATTTTTGCTAATTCATCCGCAATATACTGGCCGATACCGCCATAGCGTACCTGACCATCTGCGAATTTAATTTGTGCCTTTTCGCCTTCAATCGTTTTGACAGCCTCAGAAACAATCACGAGGCCAAAGTTACGTCCTTTTGCTTTCACATCCGCAATTTTCTGCGCAACTTTTTTAAGGTCATACTTAATTTCAGGAATTAAGATTACATCCGCGCCGCCAGCAATACCTGCAGATAGAGCAATATGCCCTGCATCACGGCCCATAACTTCCAGTATCATCACACGGTCATGACTAGCCGCTGTCGGCTGCAAACGGTCAAGTGCCTCTGTCGCCACATCAACCGCCGTATCAAAACCAACAGAGGTTTCGGTTTTACCAAGGTCGTTATCAATGGTTTTAGGAATACCCACCATTTTGAAGCCGCCTTTTTTGGCAAGCTTTTGCAAAATGGCAAAACTACCGTCACCGCCGATACCGATAATGGCATCCAGCTTAAGCATCTTGACGCCTTCAATGATTTCATCAGAGAGATCACGCACCGTGCCATCAGGCATTTCGTGTTTAAAGACGCCGCCTTTATTCATTGTCCCCAAAACAGTGCCGCCGCGTCTGAGCAAGTTACCGTCACACTCCTCAGCGCTCAAAATACGGTGTTTCACAGGACGGCACGTCAAACCATGTGTCCCATTCAAAATACCAACAACTTCCCATCCTAATTGTGTGGCATGATGAACCGCCGCGCGAATTACAGCATTCAATCCCGCACAGTCACCACCACTTGTAAGTATACCAATTCTCTTTGTCATGACCTCAGTTTAAGCGTGTTAAAGGCTAAGGTAAAGCGCCATATTCTTTTTTCTTAATTTCTTGAGCAAAATTTGATAAGGTAATGGTCTTAAAAAGAAAAACGGCATTAATATAAAGGCATAAATCTAGGATGGATGAAGACCTCATAGCAGAATTAGAAGAAAAGCTTATTCGCCTGCGCGAAGAGCACCAAGATATGGACCATGCTATTGACCGTGTCATGGCACAACAACCAATCGACTTTGTCGCTGTCCAGCGCATGAAAAAACGTAAATTACAGCTCAAAGACATGATTAATAAAATTGAGAGCGAAATGCTCCCAGATATCATCGCATGAGCCATTCCGATCTAAATCCAATTATAGGCGTTATTATGGGATCTCAATCTGATTGGGACACGATGGAGGAATGCCACAAAATACTGCATGAGCTTAACATTGCACATGAAGTTAAAATTGTTTCCGCACATCGCACACCAGAC
>PALX01000044.1 GCA_002710775.1 Micavibrio sp.
TATTCAATCGCATAGCCGTATTCCAGTACCTCAACATTCTCAAGGCCCTTAATACTGCGTATCATGATATCTTGCACATCTATCGGTAAAGACGTTGATATGCCGTTTGGATAAACGGTGTCATCATCCAGCCCTTCAGGCTCAAGGAAAATCTGATGCTTATCACGATGACCAAAGCGCACGACCTTGTCCTCGATAGACGGGCAATAGCGCGGCCCCGTGCCTTCAATTTGGCCAGAATACATTGGCGCACGGTCTAAATTATCTGTAATCGCCTTATGTGTATCTGCATTCGTATGCGTGATATAACAAGATATCTGGGGTACGCTAATATCTTGATTTATAAAAGAAAATGGCAGAGGCTTGGCATCACCAGGCTGTTCCGTACAAGCATCCCAATCAATCGTTTTTCCATTCAAGCGCGCTGGTGTCCCCGTCTTAAGACGCCCTAGCGGTAAATCCAATTTTTCCAATGTTTCGGCCAAACCAATAGTCGGCGCTTCACCCACACGCCCACCTTGAGTTTTTTCTTCGCCGCGATGGATCACACCGCGCAGGAATGTCCCCGTGGTGAGCACCACAGCCTTAGCCCGTATGGGTGAGCCATCAGCAAGCACAACCCCTTGCACAACCCTTCCATCCGCGTCTTCACCCAACACAAGGTCTTCGGCTCCACCTTCAATAATTGTCAAATTAGCGTAATTAAACAGCAAATCCTGCATCGCCTGACGATAAAGCTTGCGGTCCGCTTGCGCACGTGGGCCACGTACAGCAGGCCCTTTTGAAGCATTAAGCATACGGAACTGAATACCTGACTGATCAATCACGCGGCCCATAATGCCGTCCATTGCATCAATTTCACGCACCAAATGGCCTTTACCAAGGCCGCCAATCGCTGGATTACAGCTCATGACTCCAATTGTTTCTTTCTTGTGCGTTACAAGAGCTGTCCGAGCACCCATACGTGCAGAGGCTGCTGCGGCTTCACAACCAGCATGGCCACCACCAACAATAATAACATCAAAATTTTGTCCGTCTTCAGGCATCGCTTCTTATTTTCCTATACAAAAGTCGGCGAAGATTACATCAAGTAACTGCTCCACGTCAATTTTTCCGGTTATGCGGCCAATCGCCACAGCACTTTGCCTAATATTCTCAGCCGATAATTCCAATACATCCTCACGCAAAGCCCGCTCCATCGCTGCTTTTGCCTCAATCAGCGCCTCGCGGTGACGCTCACGGGTCAGGGCTGGGGTATCTGTATAGCCATAGCGCTCTTCCACCATTTTCGTGACCGCGCCTAAACACTCATTAATACCCGTACCATCTTTAAGTGAAATAGGTGTAAAATTTTCAGGTATATCGACGTTTTGACCCAAATCCATTTTATTCATGACAAGGAGAGCATTTTCATCTTTTAAGGCTAATGTATGCTTATCAAGATCAGGAAGGTCCGCCGCGTTGAATAGTAATATTTTCAAATCAGCCTCATTAGCAATTTTTATAGCCCGCTTAATGCCCTCTTCCTCAATACGAGACTGATCTGAGCCATCCAGATCATCAGGCCGCAATCCCGCCGTATCTGTCAAAATCACTGGATAGCCGCCCAAATCAAGCGGCACTTCCAGCACATCACGCGTTGTACCCGCAATATCCGAGACAATCGCCACATCGCGCTGGGCAATATTATTCAGCAAACTTGATTTACCTGCATTCGGCGCGCCGATGATTGCAACTCTGACACCATCACGCAACCGCTCACCGCGTCTTGCGTCATTAAGATGCGATTCCAGAGCACTTATGAGGGCGTTAATTTTAGCGCGCACATCATCCGACAGCGTCTCTGGGACATCATCTTCATCAGGAAAATCCAAGTGAGCCTCAGCATAGGCCAAAATATGAACGATCTCGCTTCTCCACCCCTCATAGAGACGATAAAGCGCCCCACCAGCCTGCGCTAAAGCCTGCTGGCGCTGGTATTCTGTTTCTGCATCAACAAGGTCAGCAACCGCCTCCGCTTGTGTTAGGTCAATCTTGCCATTTTCAAAAGCACGGCGCGTAAACTCACCCGGCTCAGCCATGCGGTGATCCTCAAAACCGCTCAAAGCCTCCATTAAAGCTTCTGTAATCGCGTGGCCTCCATGGCAATGATATTCAACAACATCTTCCCCCGTAAAGCTGTTCGGGCCAGCAAAGTAAAGCACGACAGCCTCGTCAATCTGTGCAGACATCTCATTTGTTTCACGTGAAACATCAGGTTTATAGATTTTTCTAAAATAGGCACGGCGCGGCTCCACGTTCCCTGTAAAGTCACAAAGCTTTAACAGGCTTTCTTTCGCGCGCGGTCCTGACACACGAATAATAGCCACACCGCCGCGGCCTTTGGCTGATGCTAAAGCATAGATAGTCGCCATGGTTACTTATCGTCTGACTTTTTGTCTTTGGAAGATGCGCTCGAAGACCCCATAGGCGTCATCATTTGCTTTAAAAACATTTGCTGAACATTCTGCCAGTGCTTCATACTTTCAGCGAAATTATCCGGCATTTCAGGCATATGCCCCTGCATATTATCCGTCATAGCCTTCATCATCATCTCCTGAACCTTTTCAGGGTCAGGGATCGCCAAAAACTCGCGCGCCTCCTCAGGACTACATTCAATGTTGATTGTGAATTTCATACTGCGTATCCTTAAATACAAATCACGTTAAAGGAGGATTTATAGCATGACTTACGAAACAATTAAAGCATCTGATGGATCGGGCACATTTAAGGCCTATATCGCTATGCCAGAGGCGGCCCAAAACGGCGATAAATGCCCAGCTATTATTGTCATCCAAGAAATATTCGGCGTGAATAAAGAATTACGCGATAAATGCGATTTATGGGCCTCCAAGGGATATATTGCTATATCACCCGACCTCTTCTGGCGCCAAGAACCCGGTGTCGATATCACAGACCAGAGTGAAGCTGAATGGGAAAAAGCTTTTGCTCTTTTTAATGGATTTGATGTCGATAAAGGTGTTGAAGACCTCATCGCTACAGATCACTACTTAAAGAACCTTGATATTTGTAATGGCAAAACAGGCTCTATTGGTTATTGTTTAGGCGGACAGCTTGCCTATCTCATGGCTACGCGCTCTGAGACCGATGTCAATGTCGGCTATTACGGCGTCAATATCCAAAATTTACTGGATGAGGCCAAAAACATTAAAGCGCCGCTTATGCTTCACATTGCCGAGCAAGACGAATTCGTGCCTGAAGAAGCCCGCACCCAAATTATCGAACATTTCAAAAATAGTGATCTCGTTGAAACCTACAGCTACGACGCAAATCACGCTTTCTCACGCGGCAATGGTGTACATTATGACGAAGCTTGCGCTAAACGTGCTAATGAACGTAGCTATGCCTTTATCGATAAGGCGCTTAAATAAAGGGTTACATGACCGGCGATAAGAATAAATCACCTTATAAAACGGAAGAGCTTGATAAAAAGATTATCAATGACGCTGTCGCACGCCTAAGAAAAATAGCAAATGGAAATGGCATACAAGCTGAAGCAATTAAGGTAAAAGATAGCTTTGGCGCCATATATCATGCAGACGCCGCAAGCCTTGTTACCCTCAACACAAAGCTTTTACCGCTAAAGAAAAAGCCCTCTAAAGAAAAAAGAATTATTGAGGTCAAAACCCTCAAAGACGCCGAAGCACATAACAATAAAGGCATCGAAGAGGCTACCAAAGATTCAGGCTTTAGCGGCTATATGCTCAGTTTCTTCAAACAAAAACCAGGAGAAGGTCTTGGTGTAAACGCGAAAGACCTTCCTGTTGCCAAACTCAGTAATGCTTATGTGATCAAAACACCATGCGAGCGGTGTGAAAAGACAGGGCGTCATTTATGTACGGCCTGCCACGGTAAAAAATATGAGCCGTGCGGACAATGCCGCGGCAGTAAAACCGTTACCTGCCCACGATGTCGTGGAAGCGGACAATATGAAAGTTCACAAGGCCGCACACGGTGCAGCGATTGTAATGGTGTGGGCCGAAAATCATGTAGTACGTGTCGCGGCACAGGCTCCAGAGCATGTAGTCGCTGTAATGGCCAAGGCATGATGGTTTGTAGTGTTTGCCATGGAAAAGGCGCGATCATTCAATACGCTGAATCCAACACCCATGCACAAACGAATTCCGTTATCAATGTCATGGCGATCCCAGATTCTTTGAAAATGCTCATAAACAAAATAACACTGGCCAAGATCGTCTCTGGCGGCCATATCGACATTAAAACACAAGCCTATGATAAGCCAAAAACCGAGGCAGAGGCGAAGGAGCAAAACCGACAGGAGGAAGAGGACCGCTATGGCTTTTCTTTTCCGCCGCGCCTCAAAAACAATCAGCTTTGCCTGCTCTATCATACTAAAATTCCTTATGCAGAAGTTACTCTTGAGATTGAAGGCAAGCAGGCCGTCGCCAAAATTTTAGGCTATAAAGGTGTTGTGGCGGAAATGCCGCCCTTTTTAAACAATATTGTTTCACGTGAAACCATCGCGCTGGAAAAACGCCTCAGCAAAGGTAAAATCCAAAAAGAAATGTTTGAGAAGTCTCTGCAATACCGTTTCATGCGTAAAGCGTGGAAATTGCTACAAGAAAACAAACCAAAGCAAGCCATGGCCATTTTTGCAAAAGAATATGGCGCCGCCATTGAACGTCCGCAGATTCAAGCCCTCTTCCACGCCCTCCACAGCGCAAAGAATAAGCTAAACCGAGGCACACATATCCTTGTTGCCCTCACAGTCCTAGCCGCGCTTGGTGGCGCCGCTTGGGCTATCTATACATATTCAGGATTATTTTAATTCTTAAAACAGGCTGTCTTTAGATGGAAAGAATTTTACAGCTAAATTAGCACTTTGGAACATAACACCGGCTCGCTCATGCCCTTGCATATCTGCCAAAATGTGATGCAAATGCGCTTGGTTAATATCATCAACAACCCCGCAATAGAAAACATCATCAAGTAAGTCTTGCTGTATCTGTGCTAAATAGCGCATAGCATTTGGAAGTGCCAAAAGGCCCGCTAGCTGTTCGGCATTAAGAACCTGTCTACCAAATGGTCTCTTGGTGTTCTTTTCTTCGCACATCGTATCCATCAGCTCAAGCGCATCATGATCCGCGGCATTTACACGATTATTATCCGTGAACCATTGTCTGAAAGCTTGCCTTATTGCCTTTCCGTGGCTCATGGAATCAGGCTGATTTTCAGCTTCACCCATATAGCTCAGCGCAATATCGCCATCTTGATCCGCCATATATTGACGCCACAACCCCGCAAAGCCTTCATTACGTAACTGCCAAATCAAATGCGCCGCAACAGCTTCAATATCCGCACAGCGAAAACGTTCAATCTTGATAATATGTTCAGGATTTAGAATTTCATAGATATCGCCGATCCGTGCTTCATGCCATATATCCCGTAGGCCGCGGACCAAATTAATAGCGATAGAATTCTTGTAATACTCAGAGCGCGCCAGCATATCCAGCGCGATCCCATGATTGTTCAAGTGCAGTACGCGGTTGTCGCTATCCAGCACATAACCTTCACTGTCGATAAACCCTAAGGATAAGGCGTAGCCTTGTTTTGCCGCGACCAATAGCAATTTTTCAGCATCGCTTGCACAGCATATAACATCCAAAATTTCATCTAAAATATCATAGAGATCAGGATTAATATCATCCTCATCAAAAAGGGATGGCTGCTCCTCCCCCATCAAAAAGGACAGGTCAATCACATCCTCAAACTGGGATGCGTCAAAGTCAAATTCTTCTCGGATTGTTTTGTGACGCAAGCTTGCCGCGCGGCCCGTTACGATAGCCGCACCAGCAGGTTTAACGTCGCTTTTAGTCATTGAATTTTGAGAAACTGATGATCGTTGCGCTTTTGGCGCCGCGGCCAGCGGATACTTGTCTCGATTTAGCGCATAGCGCTCTCTTTCCCGGGAAAGCAATAACTTCCCCATATCCTTCTTCCTCATAATATCCATCTTCCTCAAGATCTTCGAACAGAGTAGTCCGAATTGATCTGTCTTTTATATCAGAGTTATCCACAGCCTTCAAGTCTTTCTCTTTGTCGCGGAAAGCGCTCTCAAACTTAATAAACCATAAGAAGTTCGCCGATGAGCGGTCTCTAACCTCTGTGTAAAGAGGATCAGAAATAATGCTCGTCGCAAAATTCGATAGATAGTTCTTACCAAAAGGCATTTCACCAAGACGAGAGATCACATCAACACCGATCATCTGTGATGCTTCATCATTGTCAAAGATCAAACCAGCATGATCTGCGAGCATCGCCTGAATAATTTTTTTATCTTCAAGCTTACAACGATCACTTAAGAACCATTTTTCAAAAGCCGCTTGTGATGCATACCCATTATTCAAATTACGGAAGTCGCGACGTGCATCTTTAACATAGATATGCGCAATATCGCCCAAACCGCTCGCCGATACGGCTTCCCAAGCCTCGTCGAAACCCTCAAGGTGTAATTCCCAAGCCATACGAATTTGTGCTACACACATATCCGCCGCTTGTGCGCGGTTAATAATAATCGCATCATCCGGCTGGAATACGAGCGGGTTTACCAAAGCACCCTGCTTATGTTGCCATACACGGCGCAATTCTCCGGCAAGACCTAAAACGGCAGCCCCCAACCCCAGCTGAGCGTTTACAAAAATTTTGCCTTCATTGCGGTCATATGACACACCGTCAATTTCATTTGTAACAACAATTTCAGCACCTTTTGATGAAACAAATTTCAATGTTTCACGGCCCAAACGGCTTTTTTCAACAACCTCAATAATGTTCTTTACAGTCAGCTTCTCAGATACACAGCCTAAAGACTTTGCATTCTCAGCAAATTTCTCTTCGATATCGCCTTTATGCGTATCAATGAATTTTTGTTTCTGGTCATTAAATTTACGTGCGCGTTCCTGAAGGTCATTTTGCGTTAGGCGAAAAAGAAGATCGCTATCCGATTCTTCCATCATCGCATCTTCGTCAAAATCCATCTCCACTTCATCAGCGTAGAAAAGTGGTTGGTCACCGATCAGTGTACACAGAACCGGCTGTTCATTATCCAACATGTAAGCAACGCGGCATGCCACAGCACTGCCGCCCGTATTATTCCCATCTGTAATCTTAGAGTTGTCCATCTCTTTTTACCCCTACAATTTTCTTCCTCAAACAATATACTTTTAAGGCTCCTCAGCCCTTGGTTATTCTCAGTATGAAAGATAAGTCTAAACAGAACCTTAATTTTTTGCCCTTTTTTGAATAAAAAATCATTTTTTTTCAGTGTGTTAACAGAGTATTAAGAGGTTATGGAAAAGATGGATGGCTATTACGTCAAACCTGTGATAGTTTATTCAAGAAATTCAAAGAGATACAAAAAAATGACCGTTTTTGACAACAATGAGTACTTTTTTGAAATGCGCGATGCGTTAGATCGTAATTTACCAAATTCTGTCCTCAATGGCACCGCTATTGGGCTTTCTATCTCCATCGGGTTTTACCTATCTGTACTTGGTTTAGGTAGTGGCGCCCTGCCCCTTGTTGCTATGGTGCTCGGCGGTTTGATTGCTGGGGGCGGGGGCGGATTTGTGCATGGGTATATCAAATCCCAAAAAGAGGTTTTTGAAGCCGCGCAACAGAATCGTGATTTTCGTATAGATTAGACTTAAAAGGTCATGCTTTGCTATGAATAGGCATATCTTCTTGGATTAAATCCTGTCCCGTTATATCAACAAACCCTTCTTTATCAACTTTAACTTCAGCCTTAAATAAAGCGCTTTTGAATATAATTGTAGCAACAAGGATAAAAGATCCATCATCCAGCGCCTCTTTAATATCAATCTCGCGGATAGTGCTCGCCAGTGATTTACGCTCATGCGGGGTTGGGTCTTCAATCCACGGGACATCATCGACCATTTCCACAATCATGAACTTTCCGTAGGTTCCAACAACACTGTCGAAATAAAAACGCGCATAATCAATAACAGTACGCTCGTTAATAATAAGGCCCGCTTCTTTATTTAGATGTTCGATTGTCTGCGCTGTATAATCAATCAGGTAGGCATCGATATCCGCTTTATTATCACGCGTCGTGATCGCGCGTCTTTTCACAACCGGAAATTGCTCGTGATCTGTAATTTCAATAAGGCGATGATCCGGATAAAACGGTAAATTCGCGCTCATAACTGTTGTTTTTTGTGGGTCAAAATCGCGGGTCTCAAACAGCGGGTTAAGCGCTTTAAGCAAGCGTTTGCTCTCATTTACTCCGCATTTCACAAATACAAAAGAATCGGTCATGACTAAAACCCCTTGCCCTCGCTTAAGCCCCATAAAACGGGCTTGTTACTTAATCTTCCCCTATGGATAATATTGTGGGCAAGTCACGTATTTTTGCAAGGATGAATTTAGGGATATCTTTATCCCCAGATTGCATGACACTCATTATGAGTCCTTAACCACATAAAAGTGACTTATCCTTAGTCTATGAATAAGTCGAAAATGGACTCTGGCGGACTCACAGAGTCTTTATAAGGTTTTGGCGGCTCAGATGCTATGTGTGTAACTAAAGGGTAAAAACTTATCCTCATGACTCACAGGGATAAACTACTACTATAACCTTTAAAATATATCTTTTTATTTTTAAGATCTTTGGCATAGTGGGCCTCATGAAAATAATTGATGTTTTAAAAAATAAATCTGTTTCCGAAGATGGTATCCCGCCAATCTGGCTGATGCGCCAAGCAGGACGGTATTTGCCTGAATATCGTGAATTGCGTGCAACAGCAGGCGATTTCCTGTCCTTGTGCTATAACCCTGATTGGGCCAGTGAGGTTACGCTTCAGCCTATTCGCCGTTTTGATCTCGATGCTGCGATTATTTTCTCGGATATTTTGGTTATACCGCATGCGCTGGGGCAACACCTAGAATTTGCCAAAGGCGAAGGGCCAAAACTTGGGTCACTGGATTTGTCAAAATTGAAATATAATTCGGATCAGCTAAGCCCTGTTTACGAAGCGTTGTCTAAAACCAGATTGGCGCTGGATCCGCAAAAAGCGCTGATTGGTTTTATCGGAGCGCCATGGACCGTGGCGTGTTACATGGTTGAAGGCCAAGGATCGAAGACATGGGATAAAGTGCGTTTGCTTGCCGCGCAAAAACCTGATTATTTCCAAGATCTGATTGATACGGTTACTGAAGCTAGTATCGATTATCTTTCAAACCAGATCAAAGCTGGAGCCAATATGGTTCAAATTTTTGATAGCTGGGCTGGGGTTCTAAGTGAAGAAGCGTTTGAGAAATGGTCGATTAAGCCAGCACAAAAAATAGTATCCGCGATCAGACAGAAGCATCCTGAAACACCGATTATTGCCTTTCCAAGAGGCGCTGGGACTAAGATGGGACGCTATGCCAAAATGGTGAAACCGGACGGTCTGTCCATGGATACGAGTGTGCCGATGGATCAGGCGGTAGAGCTACAAAAACTATGTACCGTTCAAGGTAATCTTGACCCTGTTTCTTTGCTTACCGGCGGGGATGTTTTAGACCGCGAAATTGACAGACGGATGGAAAATCTATCAAAGGGCCCCTATATCTTTAACCTCGGACATGGGGTGATAAAAGAAACGCCGCCTGAGCATGTCACGCAATTGGTGAAAAGAGTCAGGGATTATCATGGGTAAAAAAACAGCAGTCGTTTTGCTTAATCTGGGCGGGCCAGATTCAAAAGAATCTATTAAGCCGTTCTTGTTCAATTTTTTCATGGACAAAAATATTATTGGGGCGCCAAAACCTATCCGCTGGGCACTGGCTAAATACATATCCATCAAAAGATCAAAACAAGAAGCAGGTGAGTCATACGGTGAACTGGGTGATAAATCCCCTTTGTTAGAAAACACAAACGCACAAGCTGTCGCACTTCAGGCAAAGCTTCCCGGTCATATGAAAGTTTTTGTTTCTATGCGCTATTGGCACCCGATGAGCGCTCAAGTGATTAAAGAAATAAAAGACTGGGGCGCTGAGAAAGTTTTGCTTTTGCCGCTCTATCCGCAATTTTCCACGACAACAACAAATTCATCGATTGAGGATTGGCGCAAGAACTCCAAGACATTGGGGTTAGATATCCCTGTCAGCACTATTTGTTGTTACCCATGGCAAGAAGGTTTTATTGCTGCCAGCGCCAGCTCTATTGTGACGGAATATAAACGCGCTTTAGCTGAGATGAAAAAATCACCTCGTATTTTATTCTCAGCGCATGGCTTGCCCGAAAAAGTCATTAAGGGTGGTGACCCTTATCAGTGGCAGTGCGAGCAATCAGCGGAGAAAATTGCCGCGCGTTTAGAAGAAAAGCTGGGCGAAAAAGTGGATTGGCAAATTTGCTATCAAAGCCGTGTCGGCCCGCTGAAATGGATAGGGCCGTCCACGGAAGAAGCATTGCAAAAAGCGGCACAGGATGGTGTCTCTGTTTTGATTTACCCGCATGCCTTTACGCAAGAGCATGTTGAAACCTTAGTTGAGCTCGATGTGGAATATCGAGAGGAAGCCGAAAAAATGGGCTTAAAGGGATATTACCGTGCGCAAACAGTTGGTGTAATGGACGCTTTCATTGACGGGTTGGCGGATATGGTGAATGCTTATGCGGACCAAGAAGGTTTACGTCCCGATACGGGTGGACGCCTTTGTCCGAAGAATTTTAAACAATGCGCCTATGATATTTTAGCCGCTTAAAAAACAAAGTAAGGACCAAAATGATGCAAGATTTACTCCTCGATCATTATCTATGGCTCAAAGCGCTGCATATCATTTCGGTTATATGTTGGATGGCTGGCCTTTTATATCTGCCGCGGCTCTTTGTCTATCACGTCGATGCGAAAAAAGGCTCAAAGCAATCTGAAGATTTTAAAATCATGGAATGGCGTCTTTTTAAATTCATTATGAATCCCGCCATGATTGCGGCGTGGGTTTTTGGCGGCGCGATGCTCTACGCTAATTTAGGACTATTATCGGCAGGCTGGATGCATGCGAAATTAACTATGGTGATTTTGATGACCGGATTTCACCATGTTCTACTGAAATGGCTTAAAGCTTTTAAGAACGACGAAAATAAAAAATCAGCCAAATATTATAGGATCGCTAATGAGATTCCGACTGTATTGATGCTGGCTATTGTTATTCTTGCGGTGGTTAAGCCGTTTTAATGGATGGCGAATCTGAGCGGTGCGCGTGTTCTCGGGTCTGATTGGCGCATAAACGCATCTATATCGCGCATCGCATAGGGCAGAACAAAGCCCCCCGATTCCCTGTAATTCATCTCACGACGATTGAAATGGCTTTTTGGAAGAGGCGCGCTCATTGAAACAGTTTGGTTTAGTGAAAATAGAGGATCAGGTTTTTTTCTGTCATGGCGAATTGCCGTATCGGGAAAATATTCGGCATCATCCATATTAAGAATGGAGGGTGCACGGGCACATAGGCCTTTTACCAGTACAAAGAGCGCTTCGTCACTTGTTAAAAGGATTTCTTTTTTTTGCGGGTTCATACCTATAATTGTTTGAAGACCGATGCTTTCAGTTAACAAAGCATGCGTTTCGTTGAGCATAATCGTGCTGGCGCGATCATACATGCGTGCCTCTTCATCAGTAAAATCAAATTGCCCCATCTTAAAATCAACGATATAGCTTTCATTATTGCCGCCAAGACGCACTGGAAGATCATCTACTTTGTCGCCAATAATTGGGTTAAAGGGGTGGTGGCCAGACAAAAATATCACACGTAGATTTTTAAACAGACATGTGCGGGCGTTATCATAGGAAACGAGTTTTTCTCGTTTTATTTTTCTGGCCAGCGCTGGCGATTGTATTTTTTGATCTTTCATATCTCACGCTTAGCAAAATATATGATAATATGTCAAACGATAATTATGTTATAGCTGATGCGTTTTGATGTAATCTTGCAGGGCGTTTTCAATCTGAGGTAAATCGCCTGGGCTTTTACAGCTTTCAATCAGGGCGCGTAAAGAGAGCGCAGTATGATTGATGGTGCGCGGGCCTTGAAAGACTTGAATACTGCCATCGGCCTGCGGCTTGAAAATCTTAGCGCGCGGAAATGTGATAGCGACGCAAGGTTCGCCATCATCATCAATATAAAAAGAACAAAGCTTGTCACCGATCTCTTTTTCCATGTGCTTTAGTATAGGCGTATCATCTATAAAATAAATCAATAAATATGAGGGACTATTTACCCGCAACTTTGTGGCGCTAATGAAAGAGATTTCTACCGTTTATGGGGAGAATCCTATACGCTTAAAGACATGCTGGTAGAAAAATCATTTAAAGAAGCGCGCTGGGTAATGGCGGCGCATGACCCGAAGGAAGCGACTCGTATCGCGCAAGGGTATGGCGTGCCTGAAATTATTGGTCGCCTTTTATCAGCCCGCCAAATTAACTTTGATGATGTTGAATCTTTTCTATGGCCGCGCCTGCGTGACCATTTCCCCGACCCGTTCAAACTTAAAGACATGGATGCGCTGGCGGAGTTTATGGCTGAAGCCGTTATTGCTGGCCGTCCTATTGGTGTTTTTGCTGACTTCGATGTAGATGGCGCGACCTCCTCGGCTATTTTAAAGCGGTTCTTTCGCGCACTAGGCCAAGAAGTGCCTGTTTATATTCCAGATCGCTTAAAGGAAGGCTATGGGCCTTCCGCCGATGCCTATAAATCACTTAAAGAGCAAGGCGCAGAAATTGTTATTACAGTGGATTGCGGGATTACCTCTTTTGAGCCGGCGGCGGCAGCCAAGGAGATGGGGTTGGACCTGATTATCCTTGACCACCATGAGGCCGAAGACGAATTACCGGCGGCGACATTCATTATCGACCCAAAGCGTAAAGATGACATGTCGAATTATGATGAGCTTGCCGCGTGCGGCGTTGCTTTTCTCACCTGTGTAGCGATCAATGCGCGTTTGCGTGATAAAGGGTTTTATAAAGAAAAGCCCGAGCCAAATTTAAAGGCATGGATGGACCTTGTCGCGCTTGGTACGATTGCGGATATGGTGCCCCAGCGCGGGCCGAACCGCGTCCTCGTGCGCTCAGGCCTTGTGCAAATGAATAAAAGAGAGACGGCTGGGATACGGGCCTTATGCGAAGTTTGCGGCGTTAACGGCATGCCCAATCCTTATCATATTGGCTTTGGCATGGGGCCGCGCATTAATGCCGGAAGCCGTGTGCATAAATCAGATTTGGGATCAAAACTTCTGTCTACGGATGATTATGAAGAAGCAAAAAATCTGGCTTGGACGCTTAATGATTGCAATGAAAAGCGAAAAACATGGCAAAAAGAAATGTGCGATGAGGCAATTGAGAAAGTCAAAGCCTTTGGCATGGAAGAAGATCAGCTCATCGTTGTTGACGGAGAGGGATGGCATTCTGGTCTTTCTGGTTTGGTTGCCGGAAGACTCAAAGAAAGATTTAGCCGCCCCGCCTGTGTGATTACTTATGCTGAAAATGAGCAGGGCGTATTGGAAGGGCGCGGTTCAGGCCGTTCCGTTGAGGGCGTGAATATCGCGGCGACATTTATTGATGCGCGTAATGAAGGTTTGCTTGTCAAAGGTGGTGGCCACGCTATGGCAGGCGGTTTTACGATCTTGCCTGAAAAACTGGAAGAATTTCGCGCTTTTGCCAAGGAGCATGTCCAAAACCAATTAAACGGCGCACCCATTGTGCCTGAAAAGACTATTGATGCCGTGGCAACAGTGCGCGGCGCTTCAATAGATTTTGTAAAAATCTTGCAAGAGCAAATGACTCCGTTTGGTAGCGGTAACCCTGAACCCGTTTTTGCCCTAACGAAAGTGCGTGTGGGCAAGGCTGATATCATGGCGGAAAAACATATTCGTTGTTTTATCTCGGATATGGAAGGCGGCGCTTCGATCAAAGCGGTGGCCTTTGGCGCGGTTGGCTCACCTCTGGGCGACGCATTGCTGGGCGCAAATGATACGCCGCTTCATCTGGCGGGCGGTTTCCAGATCAATGATTGGCAAGGCCGCCAATCCGTTGAATTTCATATCGACGACGTTGCTGGTTTGTAAGAACAAACCAACCTTCTTCACTGCGATGCAGTATATGTCATGCTTGTACGGGAGTGCATTTTTCTGCTCTATTCATTATCAATAATAACAAAAATAGAGGCAGAGTATGAGCGACAAAATAACCCCAGAAAGCATTTCAGCTTCAATGCAATCAAAACAAGATCATGATCACTTGCTAGCCGTGGCTATGATAGCAAGCGCTGGCATGGCGTTTGTAGATTTTGATCCCTCAACTGTTAGAGGTTCAGTACCTAAAGAAACAAAGCGTCTTTTTGGTTTTTCCAGATCAATCGCTTTTTAATCTTAAAACTTGCAACATCGAGTATCATTGACTATATGTAGTCGCGGAAGGTTGGCTATGGGCGGCGTGCTCGCCAACCCGGTCAGGTCCGAGAGGAAGCAGCCGTAACGAGTTTTTCCGGGTCATAGATCCAGCCTTCCACTTTATTTTCTTAATCTGGCCAGCCCTTAAATATATCAGCGATATAACAATATTCCTCACCTGATCTGGGCGTTAGGTTCTTGGCAAAAATTTCGCCTTTTACCTTTGAGCTTATGATGTCGCCGTTTTTTGTTTTGTATATTGGATCACCAATATTTATGTCTTTTGCGCTTTTTAGAGGAAAAACGAGCTCATACCCATCTTTTTGAAGTATGTAATCTTTCATCACAACAAAGTCTTGGCTTGTAGATGGAATCTCAATGCTTTTATCTATAAATCCTAGCGTCGCCAAGATGTTCAATACAGCTTCATACCCTCTGTTAAAGGCTGTTGGATCATTGTGATAGCCTGCCTCTATCAAGACAGCAGGCTTGCCTTTTGATTTGGCGTAATCAACAGTCATTTGGCTGTTCGCTGGTGTCAGGAACGGTGAAGCGCAAAGAATTGTTTTATAGCCGCTGGCTTTCACCATATCACGCGCAATCGCGTTATCGTCTATACATATCATATAGGGCGGCGTGCCTGGGTCTACGAAGCTATGCAGGTCTATAAGCATATCGGCATTATCAATGGCTTCCATGACTTGCAGAGCTAATTCAGCTTCATAAGCGCCTTTGTTTTCTTTGATCAGTTGCGCGCTCATAATGCGGTTCAAGTTTAAGTCAATAAACCGCGTGTCTTCATTAGCGGCGCGCTCATTGCAACAGGCAATTAAATTGATAGCCCCATTTTTTAGCTGAATTATTTTGTCATCAATATCTTTCATAAGGCGTTCAATGATTTTTGTGCCGATAGGTTCATTGCCGTGTATTCGCCCCAATATAAGAATAGTGGGGCCTTTATTTTCGGATGTATATTTTTTTATGTTCATGATAATTAGCCTTTAATTTGAGGTTTGAAGAGGTAGAAACAATTTTGTTCCAAGACAAGACCATCTCGTTGCGTGCGTTCCACGGTTTGCGTTGCTCCGTTTAATAAGACACCATTAGCTTTTTCTACAGCACGCCGTTGCGGTATGTTTTCCAAGCTTGTCCTTAATATGACATTGGCGTAGCCAAGACTAAAGCAATAAGAGAGCAATAGCTCTTTCATGGCGGAGGATATGCCTTGTCGTCTAAATTGCTCAGCA
>PALX01000045.1 GCA_002710775.1 Micavibrio sp.
ATGGGAATCGACCCCGGATATTCAGGAGCCGTAGCCATCATCGACAAAGATGGAGCGTTTGTCGCCTCTATGCGGCTGAGCGACACTGAGCACGACGTGGCTGACTTCGTGGAGGAGTTCTCTCACAGCACCACGTTGGCTGTATTGGAGCGCGTGAGCGCCATGCCCCGGCAGGGCGTATCGAGCACGTTCAAGTTCGGCACCAGCTACGGATTCTGTCGTGGACTGCTGGTGTCGTTCTCTGTTCCGTTCGAGGACGTGACTCCTGGGAAGTGGCAGCGGGAGCTCAAGTGCTTGTCCAAGGGGGACAAGAACGTGACCAAGGCGGCAGCTCAGCGGCTGTTTCCTGACCAGAAGGTGGTTCATGCCACCGCTGACGCCATGCTGCTGGCGGAGTACGCTAGGAGGTTTGGCCGCCGATGAGCTTCTTTTACGCGTATCTAGCCTGCGCTACGGCCTTGTCGTGGCTAGCGCCCCATGACCGGACCCCTGAGCGGTTCTCTACCTGCCTGGCCGTGGGCTCTGCCGCGTACAGCGCAGGTGCTGACGTGGACCTCGTTGTGGCCCTGTCTTTTACCGAGAGTCGGTTCAACATGGTGGCCGTAAGCTCCGCTGGCGCCTACGGCCGCTTGCAGGTGAAGCCCGTGTTTCACTGTCCCGGCAAGAGGCTCAAGGGTTGTGACCTTATAACCGCAGGCTTGCAGGCTTTGGCGAAGTACCGTAAAAAGTACGGACGTTGGTCCGAGGCGTTGTGCCACTGGAACAGCGGAAACACGTGTTACCGCAGGAGCCGGCTGTTTGCCCGCATCGTTCTCAAGCGAAGGCGCGCTCTTAACCGCTCCCATGGAGATGTCGACGATGGCTGAGAAGAAGAAGGCGCCCGCGAAGAAGTCCACGCCCAAGGCTGCGGCCCCGAAAGCTGCGGCCCCGAAAGCTGCGGCCCCAAAGGCCGAGGCCGTGAACCCTGTGGGTCGTCCCAAGAACGTGGTCAAGCTCACTGAGACTGACCTCAGCTACGACATGAAGAACTTCATCTCTTCTGTCACTTCGCGCACATCGCTCGATGGTGACGACGTTGCGATGGCATCTTTGTACATCGCGATGGCGCAGTGTCAGGCCATTGGGCCTGCCGTCATGGCGTCGAAGATGCAGCAGATTTGTGACCACATCAATGGGTGAGGTCCCGTCACAGAGCATGTTGAGCGACCTCAACACGGCCCCTGTCGCTGAGTCCGATGACCACAAGGCGAACATCACCAAGGTGTTCTCTGCGGACATCGTAGAGGGGATGCTGGCGGAAGGGCTGGGAGAGATTAAGCGCTCTCTTGATGTGCTCTACCACAACCCTGGCAACATGGAGCAGCACGTCAACGCTGCCGCGTGTCGGTCGATCGCCCTTGGGTATGTCAACGACATGCTCCACTTCTTGGAGCCGTATCACGATGCGTCGCTTAGGCCACGCCATCGCGGGTGCAGGAAGGTTCTGGTGGCCATGCGTAAGCGACTGCTTGGAAACGCGCCGATTGGCGTGGACGGGAAGCCGTTTGCGGGCTTTGACTTGCCGCAGTTTGGGTCGGACATCGTGCAGTTCCTCACGGCGTTTCACCGTGTGCTCAGCGTGGAGACGTCAACGGCAGACCGTAACACTGAGCTAAGGTGGTTTTGTCGTGGCGTCAAAAAGTAAGCCTCCCAAGGCCCGCGCTCGCTGGTCTCCAGAGTTGTCCGACAAGGTCATCGAGATGTTGAGTAACGGCTACACGCAGAAGATGGTGCGTGACGAGCTCAACATCGGCTACGAGGCCTGGAAGACCTGGATGTACAAGCCCAGGGAGAAGGGCGGTCGTCCTGGTTTCAAGGCTCTCGTGACCGAGGCGAAGCATTGTTCACAGCAGAAGATGCTCGACCTTGTTCAGTACCACGCGGAGAAGGACTGGCGTGCTGCGGCGTGGTATTTGGAGCGCACCTCTTCTGAGTTCAAGCTGCGAACCTTCCGTTCTCAGGAGGCTCAGGCGTTGATCGACAAGGTGGCCGTTGAGAAGGCTGAGGCCGAGCGTGACCTTGTGTTGGCCAAGACCACTGCGTTGCAGAAGAACCTGTTGACTCCCGAGGAGTTGCTGGACCTTCTGAAGGACGCTCGTCAGATCAACACATCTCACAGCCACGGCGTCCCTAATTAGGGATGAGCGAGACTCGAGACCGGCTGTCGGCGGAGATACGGCGCTGCTCAGTAGATTTCCGCTATTTCGCGCACCGCCATCTGAAGATCATCGACAAGCGGAGCCGAGTGGTCCCGTTTGTGATGAACGATGCGCAGGAGCGTTTCTGGGCAACGGTCGAAGACAACTCGTGGACGTACATCCTCAAGGCACGCCAGCTAGGAATGACTACTGCGGTCGCTGCCCGGAACTTCTGGCGAGTCCTCTTTACGCCAAACCACCGTGTGGCCGTCCTTGCCCATCGTGGCGATTCCGCAGAGGCGATATTTGAGGTCTACAAGAACTTCTACGCGAACCTGCCTGAGTTCCTGAAGTTCAAGACTGAGAAGTCGAACGTCAGGGAGATAAAGTTCTTCCACGGCGGGATGGTCAAGGTGGACACCGCCAACTCTGAAGGCCTCCGTGGACAGACCTACCAGGCGCTGCACTGCTCGGAGTTCGCGTTCTGGAATGACCCCGAGAAGACCATCGCCGGAGCCTTCCAGGTGCTGGGTCCTGACTCAGAGGTGGTGCTGGAGACCACGGCCAACGGCGTTAACGACGCCCACAAGATTTGGCACGCGGAGAACGGCTACCGAAAGCTGTTCCTTCCCTGGACAGAAGAGGCCGAGTACATCTCCAAGGAGCGGCCCAAGTACATCCACCCCAAGCTCAAGGAGCTCGCAACAGAGCACGGGCTAGACGAGGGGCGTATCTGGTGGGCGCAGGAGACGATCGAGACCAAGTGCGCTGGCAACTGGCACACGTTCCTCCAGGAGTACCCGCTCACGGCCCAGATGGCGTTCATCACCAGCGGCGAGCGGTTCTTTGACCACATCTACCCGCACGTTCAGGCGCTGGAGGGGTACAAGGTGTTCAAGGAGCACTCCAAGTATCGCGTATACAGCCTTGGGGCTGACGTTGCTTCGGGGTCTCCCAGCGGGGATTACAGCGCGTTTTGCGTGTTAGACGTGACCGACAAGGAGAAGCCGTCCGTGTGCTCGACCTTCTATCAGCGCATGGCTCCTCACGAGTTCGCTGAGCGCGTGTTGCGTGAGGCCAAGAAGTACAACGCGCTGGTGGTCGTGGAGTCCAACACCTACGGGTTGGCGATTCTGGAGTATCTGGTGAAGAAGGAGTGGGCCTTTATTTTCCGGCGCACGAGCTTCGACAAGATTGGCAACAGGTGGATTGAGAAGCTGGGGTTTTCGACGAACGTGAACATGCGCCCTGTGATGCTGAGCCGGCTTCACGAGTTTGTTGCGATGGAGAAGATGGACGTAGTTGACCCTCGGATGCAGTTCGAGATGAACACGTTCATCTTCAACGCCAACGGCAAGCCAGAGGCCCAGAAGAACAAGCACGATGATATGATCTTCGCCCATGCTCTTGGCCTTATGGGCCTTGACCAGATTGAGTACGTGCGCGAGGAGATTGTTCAGGAAAAGCCTCGCAACCTGCACGAGATGTTGCAGTTCGAGTTGAACACTGGCAAATTGCACCCTAAGAAGACCGACGCGGACAACACCGACAGGTGGGGTGTGCGGTCGGATGTGGCCTCGCTGACCGAATCAGCGTCATCAGACTCGCCTCGCTAGGCGTAAAATAAGCGGAGACAGCCATGAAGTTGAGCGAAGAAGCAGTTGCGAGCATCGCGGGCAAGTTCGAGGAGGGCATCCAGTCGGATGCTCCCGAGGCTGCGCCCGAGGCCGCCCCTGTTGCTGAAGAGGCTCCTGCTCAGGCTGTCAGTTCGTCCGACCCCACTGAGGACGTAAACACACAGGTGGAGGATGGAGCGGAATCGGCACCCCTGGAGGCCGCAGCGGATGACAGCGCCGCAGCGGATGAAGAGGTGCCATCGGGCCACCGTGTCCCGTATGACCGGTTTAAGCAGGTTCTCGAGTCTCGGAATCAGTTCCGTGAGGAGAGGGCTGAGTTGGAAGCGGAGCTTGAAAAGTTCCGCGCACAGCCTCAGTCGGCCCCTGCGCCCGCTCCAGTGCAGAGCACTTCCCAGGACACCAGTGATGACGCTTGGCTTGATCGGTATTTGGCGGGTGAAGACGACCAGCCTTCCGTTCAGGACGATGCTAAGTTCAAGGAATTTCAGGACCGTCTCTACAACACCGAGGTTCAGCTTGCTCGTCAGCAGTTGGAGGTCGAGGTTGGTAGTGCGCTTCAGAAGTTCCCAGGTGTTCCCAGGGATGTGATCTTGCAGGCTGTTGCCAACAACCCTTCAGCTACGGCGGAAGCGGTTGCAGAGCAATACTCCTCATGGGTCGCGGGAGTCGAAGAGAAGGCCATATCGGCCTATCTAGACAAGAACCCGTCGAGTACTCCTGCTGAGGCTGAGGCCGCATTGGAGGAGCCCAAGGCTGCTCCAAGGCCCCAGAAGAGCGGAGGGAGTGTTGCTACTGCTGCTGCGGAAACCCCGTTGAAGAGTGTCAGTGAGGGCTCCGCAGCTTTGCGTAAGCTGTGGGCCCGCAACAACCCCTTCGCATAGAGAGTTCACGCTCTCATCACCACATTTAGGAGTCAGTCATGGCAGCCACACAGGCTACACTGAACGACATTCTCAAGGAATTTTACCTTGGGCCTGTCCAAGAGCAGCTCAACAATTCGGTCATGGTCCTCGACCTGATGACCAAGGCCACGGTTGATTGGAACGGTCGCGTTGCAATCATCCCCATCCACGTTTCGCGCAACACCGGTGTCGCGTTCGCCGGCGAGACGGACCTCCTGCCGCCCGCTGGCGATCAGGGCTACAGCCGTCTCGAAGTCAACGCGCACTTCCTCTACGGTCGTTTCCAGATTACCGGTCCCGCCATGTCGGCTGCTGGTAAGGGTGGAGCGAACTCCTTCATCGGCTGGATGGAAGCCGAGATGGACAAGCTCGTCAACGACGTGAAGAACGCCTCGGACAACGCCATGATTTCTGGCGGTCGTGTCGTCGGCTTCCTCAACGAGCACAAGGCTACGGCTGGTGCTGCTCCGGCTGTCGACACCTGGGAGTGCTTCGGTGACATCGAGAAGATTGANGCGCTCCGGCTGGCGGTTATCGCCTCCGGTAGCACCGAGCTTCTCGTTGACCTCGTTCGCGTGGACCGAAACGCTGCTCTGGGATACACCGTTCTTCCGAACTGCGTTCAGATTCAGTTGACCGCCACGGATGTTATCGCCCGCACCATCACCCTTGAGGTTGTGGACCTGGACGGCGCGGGCGCTAACTACACCACGGCGGTTACGGACGACGGGTTCGCAGTTGCGGTTGTGGTTTCGGCTGCACAGCAGGCGGCTCCGGCCACGCTTGTCACCAACAACCTCGACGAGCAGCCACGAGGAATCTTCGCGAACCTTGCTTCTGGCGCTCACTTCGGTGTCAACCGGTTTAGCCCCAACAACCCCACGGTGGCTCCGTTTTCGTTCACGGCGCTCCAGAGCACTTGCATCACGCAGGTCGTGGGTGGCGCTCAGACTCGTGCGGCGCTCTCGCTCCCGCGTATGCAGGCGACAATGGACCAGGTGAATCAGCTTTCGGGGCAAGAGCCTGACTGCATTCTCATCAGTCCGCTGGCGCGTCAGCAGTACGCTGCTCTGTTCCAGGTCACGGTGTTTGGTGGTGCAGCCAACAACACCGCAGCCGTCATGAACACGAGCGGAGACAGCGCAGGAAAGCTCGACGGAGGCTTCTCTGGGATGTCGTATGGTGGGCTTCCCATCAAGACGGCTCGTCACGTTGGCGGCGGAGGAATGATTTTCCTCAAGCTCTCTTCGTGGAAGGTTCTGGAGCTCGAGTCTCACGGCTTCGCGGACTTGGACGGAAGCGTCCTGGCACGCGCGGGTGTTGGCGTCGCAGGCGTGGATGCCTACGAGGGTTACTACCGGTGGTACTACAATACCGTCACGACGAACCCCAATCAGAACGCGATTCTGTGCGGCTTCACCATTTAGTCCCGAATTAACCCCCACCCTAATTCGGGAGGCCCTAGTGCATAGTGCTCTCATGATTTGCCTACTCACCCTGGCACTCATGGGGGCGCTATGCCTGGGCTTTTTGGCCCGCTACATCTGGCTCCTTTGCGAGAAGGAATCAGATGAGCGGGCTGAGCGCATAGAGAGGGTCATGGTTGTNGAGCACGACCAGCCCATGATGGACATCGTCTACGCAGGCCAGGAGGAAGAGCATGAGCATGTTTTCGGCTCANCCGCTGGATGATGGCTATGGCGATGGCGGGAGCAGCCCGTTCGCCGCCCCGCAGCAGTACGCACCNCCTCCCATGCCGCCCCAGCAGACCCCCATGGGAAGTCTTGCGGGTCTCGCCGGCAAGGTCGCCCCGTTCTTTATGCCTGNGGTGCCAACGTCTGCGGCGGCGCTCAACGCCATGGGCATTAACAACCCGATGCTTCTCGCTGCCATCATGCAGAACAGCCCTGGGGCGCAGCAGGGCCAGGTTCCCACCGGGTGGGGCGGCGCTGCAAGGCAGGAGGCCGCGAGGGCCGGCCTCGGCCTTGGGGACGAGTGGGACGAGGCCCTGTTGACGAACGTCCACCCCTACAGTGATCCGGGGGCCTATTGATGGCTAAAGAGTTTCCACAGAACATCAAGGGNCTTCTGGACGAGTCTCGTCGTGACAAGGTTGCCGTGCGTCGCGCGTGGAACCTCTCGCTCAAGTTCCTAGAGGGTCGTCAGTGGTTGTCCTACGACAAGCGGCTGAGCTCGTATATTACGTCGAAGACGAGCGAGGGTTCTTCTCGCGTCACCGTCAACCTGCTGCTCAACATCTATCGGAACGTCCTGTCTCGGTTGGCCTTGGCCTATCCGAGCGCGGTTGTTCTTCCTGCGAGCCCTTCTTATGAAGACATTATCAAGGCTAAGTCATCTGAGACCGCCCTGCGCTATTACTGGCACAAGGACGAAGTCAAGCACACGATCGAGGAGCTCATCAAATGGCTTCTCACAACTGGCACTGGCGCTCTACACACCTTCTATGACCCAGGCCTTGAGTGTGTCAGAACCGAGGCTGTTGGAGCCTANGACATCTTCTTCGAGCCGTCGGTCATTGACCCTGGAGATAGCCGGTGGGTCGGACTCCGATCATATGTTGATCGTGGAGATTTGAAGGACGCCTATCCTGGCAAGGCGAAGGAGATTGAGGGGGCTCCCTCTCCGCAGGAGTCTGACTACGGTCAGATCAGCTCGGCTCCCAATGAGGGTCCTCCCAAGGACCGTGTTGAGGTGTTCGACATCTACTGGCGCGACGGGCGTCATGCGATTGTTGCTGGCAGCACTTATCTGTTCAAGCAGAAGAAGATGCCCAACAAGACCTTCCCCGTTCAGATTGTTCGGTACACGGAGGTGCCTCGCCGGCTATGGGGCAAGGGGTTGATAGAGCCTCTTGTGGACTTGCAGATGCTGTACAACCGTGCGCGTTCCCAGGTCATCCACAACGTAGAGATGATGGGCAACCCCAAGTGGTTGGTTCCCAAGACTGCGGGCGTATCCACCCATGCGATCACCAGCAAGCCCGGTGAGAAGATCTACTACAACGCTGCTGGAGGTGCGCCTCAGCAGATAGCGGCAGCGCCGTTGCCCTCCTACATCGCTGACAACATCACGCGCCTTCAGGCTGAGATGGGAGATGTGGCGGGACTTCACTCCGTCTCTCTGGGCAAGCGGGCCGTGGGCGTCACTAGCGGCAAGGCCATCCAGGCCCTTGCTGGTCATGACACGAGTCAGCTTCAAATATCTCAGGCGTTGATTGAGCGTGGCACCACTGGCATGGCCAGATGCGTGTTGGAGCTCATGAAGGAGTTCTACACCGAGGCGAAGATGATGAGCATGCTCGACCAGTACGGGCGCGTGACCTTCGCTGCCATTCAGAGCACGGACATCGTGGACACCCCGGAGGTGTTCATCGAGACTGGTTCGTTGTTCCGCGACGAGGCCCAGGACCGCGACGCGAAGGTGATGGAGCTTGCGCAGGCTGGGATGATCACACCACAAGACGCCCTTCAGGAGATGAGCTTCCGCACTGGCAACGCCTTCGTCAGCGAGAAGGTCCAGGCGATGGCTCACGCGAGGGATATGTTGGACGCGGCGCGGCTGGGAGCGAGCGTTGAGGTCTTCATGTCTGATGACATCGGGTCCTTCCAAAAGGTCTTCGGTGAGTTCATGCAGACTGAAGAGTTCTACCTGTTGGACCAAGAGCGCCAGGACTACCTACGGGATGTCCTGCTTAGCATTGAGTCCGCTGGTCAACCGGAGGAGACCTACCGCACCCTGCTCAGTGCGAATAAGGTCTTCCCCCGCTCCCAGCCCCCCACCCTGGACCCGCAGAGGATGGCCGCCAACATCGCAGCCCCTGCGTCCCAGGGAGCCCAGCAGCAGATCGTCAAAGAACAAAGCGCGGCGGCCACCAGAGCCGGCTCTATGGCTGAGTCCGAGCGCCTCCTTACGGGCAGAAGCGAGGCCCTGGTGGGCCGTGGCCCAGGCACGGGAGGATTCTGATGACGATAGACGAAGTCGTCTCGCTGTTCCGAACGTATATCGACGAGCCAGACCAGACGTTCATCGACGACGACAAGGTCAAGACGATGCTCACGGTGGGCTATAAGGAGTTCAAGCGGAAGGTCACCAACATCGACCCCAACACCTACGCCCGCACCATCGACGTTCCGATGAACTCGCTGCGTGTTATCGACCTTATCGCTGCCGGAATAGCCGGCTTTGCACAGCCGCCCGTTCCTATGTACGNGCCTGCTGCCGCAGCGGTGGACGCGCTATCTTCTCTCATATCCATATACACGAAGGGCGCCAACGGGGCGCCGGCTACCGTATTTAACGCGGTACACAGTCTCGAGGCCCTTCAGTCCACCCCGCAGGGATACCTGTTCTCTGGCCCCCAGATTCAGTTCCTGGGCACGCTGAGCGATACGGTTACGATCTACTACGTGGCCGAATCGTTCTACAGCCCCGAGCCAGACTTCACCGCCGGAACCGCAAACCAGCACTTCGATGACCTCGACGCCTTTCACGACATGATTCCGCTGTACGCATACAAGCAGTACGCCATCGCTGATGCCGCCACGAGCGAGCAGATTATGATTCAGCTACAACTCAGAGAGCGCGAGCTCATCGACTACCTGTCGAATCGAAACACGGCAGGGGCGAGATACGTTCAGGACGTAACCAGCGGCGAGTTCTGGCTCTAGGGGGGTCGCGTTGGCTGTTCGCGGACAAGAGGTTGAGGTCCTGGGCCCAGGAGTCGAGTCCGACTCCGAGGTAAAGGGCTCGTTCGCGCTCAACATGCTGTGGCGCAGGAACGGCTGGGAGGTCCGCAAGGGCTTCGGCCAGGTGGCCGAGATGGACACCACACTAGGCGCAATCGACCCCAACAACCCCACCCGTAAGTGGGGATACAGGAACCACCTGGGCTCGTACCTGATGAAGACCAACTTTGGTCACGATCAAATCATCAGCGTGTTCTCCGTAGACGCCTACACGGGCAGCACCGCAGGCAGCGTCTCCCCAACAGCATTCAAGAACGCGCTCCAGGTATCACAGTTCCTCAACGCCTACATGGTCAGCATCTACGACCTGACCACAGACGACTGGTGGGAAGAGGCCATCTACGCGCACACAGCGAGCTTCTCTCAGGCGGCTGACTCCTACGCGGAGATGCCAAGGTGGAAGGGGCACTATCAGACCGCGTGGGCGATGGGAGGCACCGCCTTTAGCTCAACCGCCGTAAACGGCGGCGGTCCAGCGTTTGACGGGGGCCAGGTCGGGCTAGATAGCCACCAACGCTGGCTGCTTAGCGAGCACGACGAGGACACCTGCTTCTTCGCTGAGATTGATGACCAGCTATTCTTCGGGAACCAGGACATGGGCCTCATGCTGTACTCCCCTGCCATGTTCAGGGGATGGCGCAAGGGCCCTAACGCAGTCAGCAGAAGAGGTCGCAGCGCCCAGGTGGACTCCGCGTTCGACCGGATGTGGAAGCCGCCGTACTCAGAGTCGTCGCTCGTGAGTCAGGCCGTGGCGTCAGACGGCGCGTTCACGAATGCGTACCTGTATCTGAACAAGACCGAATACCCCAAGCCCAGAGGCGCCGCCGTCCTCATGAGCCGGCTCGTGGTGTTCGACGACAAGACCCTCTACTTCGCCGATGTGGGGAGGCCCACCAGTGTGGTGGTAGAGAATACCCTGTTCGTGCCGTCAGAGAAGAGCATCACGGCTATCGAAGAGCACCTGGGGAACCTGCTCGTCTGGACCGAGGACGAGACGTGGCTGTTTAGGCCGTCTAACGAGTTCATCGCCACCACCGGAAGGCTAACCAAGTTGGCCGATGGGCTTGGGTGCCTGTCTCCAGGGGCTGTGTCCAAGGCGCAGGGGGCCGTGTTCTGGGTGGACAAGCGCGGCGCCTACTCCATGGCGGGCAACCTGGCCATCCAGAAGATATCGGACGCCATCGACCCGTTCTTCACCGGTTCGATGCCCAACCCCATTACGAGCTACTACACGGCCAATGGCCACGCATCCACCTCCGCTGTCGAGCCCGACGACCTACCACCTATCAACATGTCTATGGACTCCCAGTCGGTGAGCTCCGTGTACTACCACGACCTCCAGTCGGTCATCTTCTCCTTCCCCAGGCTCAACATGTGCCTGTGCTACCGAGATGGAAAGTGGGCCGTATGGAGCGTTGAGAGCATCGTGCAGGGCCAGCACGGAGGGACGAACATCGTCGGGTCCACGCAGAACATCCTCAATCCCTGGGTGCTCGCGGATAAGGACAGCCTCTACATCGTTGGCTCTCCGTATGAGAACCAGAACGGCCAGCCGCTCACCAACCAGACGGTCATCCGTGGAACCCTAAATCCAGACCCGTCGCTCGACACCACGAGCCGCTCTGTCTACATCATGCGCTACGGCCTCGGCGGGGGGCTCGACCGCTCGGTGGAGACGGGAGAGGACAGGAGGCACGTAGTAGGCCAGTGGATGCCTGACTACGGGGTGACCTCCATTCCGTTGCCATCATACTCTGACCACTTCCTGTATGTGGGCAAGCCCATCCCCATTCCGCCGGGGTCTGTCCTTGGCACCGCTGCCGCTCCGTCTGACCCAGACGACTCCGTCGAGGGCGCCGTCTGGGTTCCGATTGACTATGTCAGGGGGCGCAACTGCGGCACCGGCACGAACACGTTCTCAACGCTGTCCTCCATCGCTGTGCGCCTGTACTTTGACGCGAAGAATTGGAGGCCAATCACGACCGCAGCTTCTCTCGCCACCGTTGCGTCGTTCCTGCCCCCAGAACGAATTACCGCTAGCGTTGCGCCGACAGCGTGGACGGTGCAGAGGACAACTGACGCGGGCGTGCCGTCCGCTGTGGGTGATTACGTTGATATATCCGGCACCTTTTTGAACTCTCGCGGGTATCGGACATGGGAGCGGAACCGCCTCGTGTATGTTCCGTTTTACCCACTCAACCCGAACTGCACGGTCGGAATGGCCCTTGGGGTGTTTGGCGCTACGGTCAACCCCACCGCCACGGGCCTCAACCACCTGGGCAATCCATGCACCGCCGAGCTTCGCACGTTCATCTGGCGCGAGACCAGACTGGGGGGCCTCCAGCACCAAGACAACAACGTGGCGCAGTGCGTTGATTGGGCCTACAAGTCTGGCAACATAGAGACTGAAGGCGGAGTCCAGATTAAGGGGCGCGGGCTCAACATAGTGGGGACCAGCAATGGGCCGGCGTACAACGATGAGGCGGCGAGCGGGGTGAGCTACAGGCTCGAACCCAACTGGCCCTTTGGGCTGATGAACATCATCGGAGGGGCTGACTACAAGGAGTGGTCGTCTCAGGTGATTGACGTTATTCCGGCCCCGGACGCCGTCAACACGCAAGGCAACACCCCTGCGGTCATCCTTGACCAGTCCATGGGCACCATCAGGACAAGATACAAGGAAAGCGCCACAGCGGCCCTAACCACCACGACGTTTAACACCGCCAACGGGCCCAAATACAGCGCCGCCGGGGGCAGCGCCTCCGAGTATCGCTACATAGCCGGCGGTGAGGAGGTCAACCAGTTGTCCATCAGCGACAGCGTGCGCGGCCAGTCGATCAGCTACATGATGTGGGGCCATATCCGAAACAAGGCCGAGGGCCTCTTCTTTCAGTCGGTGAAGGTGGTGTACCGCGTCCTTGGCGGCAAGCGGAGGACCGGACGATGAGCGAGCGCGAAGTCATCAACACTGAGGACGATCAAGTCTCTCAGACCAACCAGCGGACCAGGGACGATCGGGCCGAGAAGGTCGACGGCCTAGAGCTCAGGGCAAAAGGGGAGCCAATCAAGGAGACCAGGAAGGTGCTCAACACCTTCAACCTCCCCGCAGATGGTGCCGTCCCGTTTGAGACAAGCAAACCCAACTCCATCATCAGCGGAAACAACTCCAGGCTGTCCGCCACCAAGACATCGACCATCTCCGCTGACACAGAGGTCAAGGGAGTGGTGTTCAGCGCAGACAATGCGCTCAAGGGCAAGCCCATCGTCCACGTTAAGAGCGGAGTCCGGGCCGTATTCTCTGGCTGCACGTTCAGGCGAGAGTCGGCCAGTAATGGCGGTAGCCTTATCAAAGTGGATGACGGTGGAGAGGCCGTATTCACCGGCTGCACGTTCGTCAATGGCGCTCAGGTGTTTGATAACGCGGGGGCTGCGGCTAATGTGCAGGTCATTGGCTCCAGCAAGCGCAACATCGGGGCCTGGGGCACCTCCACCCAGACGGCGAGCTTTTAATGCCTTACACGCACAAGAAGTCCATCAGGAAGCTGACCGACAAGCAGTTCTCGAGAGAGACCGCTATCGACGCCTCTGAGATTGATGGGGCTCTTGAGGACGCCGTTGAGCACTTCAACGAGATGTCCCCCGGCGACCTATCCACGCGCATGACTCCGACGCAGTTCGTGTTTGGGTACACCCCCGCGCCCCTCGCCTCTCAGCCCGTGTTTGACCGCCACGTCAATGACCACATCGTCCCCATCGGGTCTAGTTGGCGCTCGCAGAACACCTACGCCCCGTGGTTGCCGGTCATCAATAGCAAGTG
>PALX01000046.1 GCA_002710775.1 Micavibrio sp.
AATTTCCGATAAATAAAGGAAAATGGTGCTCCGGGGCGGATTTGAACCCCGTTCACTCTCGTGAACGTAATTTTTATACGAGGTGGTTCGCGCAAACACCGCGCAGGCTGATTGCTTAGATATTAACTGAAAAATTTGGAAAAATGGTGCTCCGGGGCGGATTTGAACCACCGACACGGCGATTTTCAGTCGCCTGCTCTACCCCTGAGCTACCGGAGCGCCTAGGAGGAAATAGATTTATAAGGAAAATCAAAACACTTGTCCAGTCTTGTTTTGAGGGTTTATGATAATTTTAGGTGTCTCGCTTTCTTTTTATACGAGGCATGAGGTGCGCCGCGTAGACATCTCTACGCAAGCAATGAAATAACGAAGTAGAAAAGGAAATAGTGACGCCTAGATGTGTGGTCGATTCTCATTTCAGCCAAGTCCAGAAATGCTTAAAAGTCTCGCGCCCGATAAACAAGGGCTTTTCGAGACTGGCGATATTATTGTGCCCAATATGGATATTTTGTTTTACCGTCAAAGTGGGACAGATGTAGCAAAATGGGGCTTTAAACCAAATTGGGTCGAGGAAGACTTCAAAGCCACCACACATAATGCCCGCTCAGAAACCATTCACCAAAAGGCAACCTTCCGCGATCAATGGGAACAAGGCAACCGATGCTTTATTCCCGCGAATTACTTTTTTGAATGGCAGCATGGCTCAGGCCTTGGTTTTACGGTCCACCCCACCCAAAGCGATTTCTTGTATTTCGCCGGACTATGGCAAGAAAATCAGCATGGCCTGCGCATCACGATACTCACCAAGGCCTCAGGTGATCATGTCCGCCATATCCATAGACGCATGCCAATTATGCTGAAACGCGATGTTTTGCCCAGATGGCTCAAAGGTTCGCATCTTGATGCCATTAATCTGATTGGGGCGGCCAATGATGAAAATCTGGAAATCAGGGATTACAATCCGCCAAAGAAAGAAAAGCCACAGGCACAAGCCAGCTTCTTCTAGTACTTATTCAAAATCAACGTCATCCATATAGGCCATATTGATCTGGAATTGAGTATCCAGTGGCGGTGTACGGCGTGCACGCGTTAGCTCTACAAGGCCAAGCGCTGTGAAGTGATGTACATCAACGGTACATGGATCATTCAAACTATCCTCTTTTAAGATTTTGATGATCTCGTCTTTGAGTTTCTTTTGTTTAACATTAATGAAGTCAATAACGACAGCACCGCCAATATTGCGCAGGCGTATCTGACGAATAACTTCGTGAGCAGCTTCGATATTCACATCATTGGCAGACTTGCCCTGCCCTAAATTTACATCAACAACGGTAAGCGCATTGGTAGGCTGGATAATAATATTCCCGCCAGAAGGTAGAACGACATAAGGCTGAACAAGTGACTGCACTTCGCCAATCATGTCATATTGGTCGAACAACCCTACACTGCTGTTGTTTTCCTCAGGATCAAGAAAACGGGCTTTCATCATTAGATCAGGCGCATAAATATCACACCATTCTTCAACTTCTGCATAAAGCGCTTCATCATCCGTCACGATATTATCAATCGCATGAGCGGCGAGATCACCAATAATGCGTTGTATGGCATTTGGGCCTTCCATAATCAGGCTAGGCACACCGCTTTCCGTAAAGGTTTTAAGCTGTTCCCAAATTTCTTTTAGGATTTTACTTTCCCGGACGAGAACATCTGTTTGCATATTGGCCGCAGAAGCGCGCATGATGCACCCATCAATCGTCTCAATATTATCCATCATCTTGAGCATAGGATCTCGTATCGTTTTGTCTTTTACACGAGACGACACTTTCTTTTCATTCTCAAAAGGAAGATAGATAAGAAAGCGCCCAGGGATAGAGATGTCCATACTCACCCGTGAAAGCTTATGCTCTTCCGGCACCATGTCATTATGCAGGTCTAGTGGCAATGTTGTGTTTTTGGCCTGAACCAAGAACGTGTCACCTGTTTTTAGAATCTCGCCAAGTGGCTTTTCTTTCTTTTCTTTTGGGCGAATATCTCTGGCTTGTAATATGCCCTGCTCGCCATGGCCAAGGTCAACAAAAGCCGCATTCATGCGCTTATCAATGCGCGTCACTTTGGCAAGGTGAATAGAGCCCCAGCGCACGCCTTCAGCCACAGGATCAATCTCAATCGCCTGCATACGTCTGTCTTTGACAGCCGCGGCCCAAATACTACCATCTACATTTTCGATTAAAATATCCAAAGAAAGCCCCTTTATGTCCTGCGGCGCTTAATTATTTTCTAGCTTTTTAGATAGCCAGCACGGCGCAACATATCCAGTGTATCATAAAGTGACAGACCTACAATGTTAGAGTATGATCCGCTGATTTTTTTGATATAGCATTCTGCTAGACCTTGAACTGCATAGCCACCAGCCTTACCTTCCCACTCGCCGCTATCCAGATAGGTTTGTATTTCAGCATCATCCAGTTCTTTAAAATGAACGCTAGTTGTCACCAGTCTTTTAGTGATTTTGCCCGATGGATCAACAACAGCCATACCGCCATACACATGATGCCGACGGCCAGAGAGCTCTTTGAGGCAATGTATGGCTTGGTCCAGCGTCTCGGCCTTAGGCAATTCATTGCCGCGCACCTCAACAAGTGTATCTGCCGCCAAAACAAAACTATCTTTAGGGCTATCTTCCCAGACTTTAAGCGCTTTTTGCACCGCCAGTCTTTGCGCGGTATTTTTAGGCGCTTCTTTGTCTAATGCTTGCTCATCTATATCCGCGGGAATAATGCTATCAGGGACAATACCAGCTTTAGCGAGTAAATCTCGTCGGCGCGGTGAGGAAGATGCGAGGATTAATTTTTCTTGAGTACTATTTCTCACGGAAAACGATGCGACCTTTAGACAAGTCATATGGTGTCATTTCAACAAGAACAGTATCACCAGCCAATACGCGAATACGGTTCTTACGCATCTTACCGGCTGTGTGGGCTAGAATTTCATGGTCATTTTCAAGTTTTACGCGAAACATCGCATTCGGAAGCACTTCCGATACAACACCTTTAAATTCCATTAAATCTTCTTTAGCCATTTTCGTCCTTTTTAATTCTTGTTTTAAATTCTAATTCGTTTTTATTTTCTAACCCGTTATAGAAAGTATTTAATACCTCAAACATTGTAATCTGTAAAGAGATTAGGCGCAAAAGGCCCTTAAAATATGAAGGAATGAAAATTAATTAGATATGCAAAACGCAAACTAGCGTGAAAATACGGCGTGCCGTTTCCTCGTCCATTTCGATTTTCCCCGCTAAGATACGCCTTAAATCTTCGGCACCCTCATTATGAAGACCGCGCCGCGCCATATCCAGTGTTTCGATCTTTGTCTTATCGCCAATCCAGCAGGCTTGTGTAAAGCTCTCGCAGACCAAAAAATAATCCTTCATAAGACGGCGCAATTTAACAAGGCTTACATGAATTGTTTCAAGTTCGGTCCTACTTTCACCGCGCATAGAAATACATAGGCGCGGTCCTTCGACAGCAAGGCGCACATAATAAGGACCGTATATGTTTTGAAGAGGTTTAAAATAATTGTCGCGCAAAAGGTCTTTAACCGCTTGCGCACGCTCTTGCTCGATCATGGGAAGACGCTTTTTACGGGCGTTATCCTCAATCTCGATTTTTAAGATACTGCAATAAGCCTGTTCATTCTTTTGCAACATGCGATCAGCATAGCATAGTCACAAAAATTTTGCACTGCGGTAGAAAAAGTTATTCCCGTGTGATTTTAGCGCCAACATTAGAGAGCTTTTTCACAAGGTTCTCATAGCCGCGATCTAAGTGATAAATACGGTTGACTACTGTCTCACCTTCCGCCGCTAATCCTGCCAGCACAAGTGCCACGGATGCACGCAAATCTGTCGCCATAACTTCCGCACCTTTAAGGCCGTCGACACCGCGAATAATCGCTGAGTTACCCTGAACGGTAATATTCGCCCCCATACGGCAAAGTTCCGGCACATGCATAAAACGGTTCTCAAAAATCGTTTCCGTCACCATACCTGCACCTTCAGCCAAACAAAGCATTGTCATGAACTGCGCCTGCATATCTGTTGGAAATCCCGGATAGGCTTCAGTCATGATATCAACACCTTTAAGGCGGTTCTCACCTGTGCGAGAAACAACTACATCTTCGCCGTCCTCAGTCACATCCACGCCAGCGTCTTTGAGCTGTGCAATAAGTGCCGAAAGAGATTTCAGATTCGTCTTTTTCAAACGTAGCTCACCGCCTGTAAGCCCTACTGCAATTAAAAATGTGCCTGTTTCAATACGGTCAGGCAGAACAGAATGTGTTGCACCGTGAAGTTTCTCAACACCTTCAATAATAATTGTATCTGTGCCATCACCTTCAATTTTAGCGCCCATAGCGCGCAAACAATCCGCCAGATCTACGACCTCAGGCTCTTTCGCCGCATTCTTCAACACTGTTTTACCATTAGCCAGTGTTGCCGCCATCATCAGGTTTTCCGTTCCTGTATGGCTCACACGCGGGAATGTATAAGTGCCGCCTGCTAGACCACCTTCAGCTTCTGCCTCAATATACCCCTCATTAAGCTCAATCTTAGCACCCATAGCCACCAGACCATCAATATGGAAGTTTACAGGGCGTGTGCCAATCGCACAGCCACCGGGCAGAGACACACGTGCTTTTCCATGACGCGCAAGAAGCGGGCCAAGAACCATAATCGATGCACGCATCTTACGCACAAGATCGTAAGGTGCTGTCTTATCTTTTATAGAGGCCGCATGGAATTTGGCTGTATCCGCATCTTCTGTAATCTCAACCCCAATATGCTTGAGAAGATCATAAAGGGAGCGCATATCACGCAACGTATTTGGGCAATTTGTCAGTGTCAAAACCTCATCCGTCAGCAAACACGCGCAAGCCAGTTTAAGTGCCGCGTTTTTTGCACCGCTGATTTCAATATCACCATTAAGGGCATAGCCCCCTTGAATACGAATTTGATCCATACCGCTCTTTTCTTTCTCAGACTCTAAATTTGTTGAAAAGCTAACGACGTTGCTTTTTTGATTATTCTGCGGCATCTGATGCACCCTCAACGGTCTTCAATCGAGGAAGGGTTACACCACGCTGGCCCATATATTTACCGGCACGGTCCGCATAGGTCACCTCACATGGTGACTCGCCTTTATAGAACAAGAATTGTGCAATACCTTCATTGGCATATACTTTTGCCGGTAGAGGTGTCGTGTTAGAAATCTCAAGCGTCACCTGACCTTCCCAGCCCGGCTCTAGCGGTGTCACATTAACAATCAAACCACAGCGCGCATACGTACTCTTTCCTAAGCACACAACGAGCACATCTTTGGGTATACGGAAATATTCTACCGTACGGCATAAAACGAAGCTGTTTGGCGGAATCACACATTCAGGGCCTTTACGCTCAACAAAGCTATTTTCAGAAAAGTTCTTCGGATCAACAATCGCATTATCGACATTGGTAAAAATCATGAACTCATCGGACAGACGCGCATCATAGCCATATGAAGACAGGCCGTATGAAATAATGCCTTCCGCTTTTTGCTTTTCTTCAAATGGCTCAATCATGCCATTTTCTTTTGATTGTTCACGGATCCAGTGATCAGGCATTATCGACATTGGTGATATCCTTTAAAAATAGTTCGTTAATGTTTTATGTATTCTCAGATTTATGAGGTTTAACGTCTGATTTCAAGGGTTTTTCGCGCTTTTTCCTCTTCTTTAGATTCTCGCGCAACGCCGCCGCGCGCTTATCAATCTTGTCCTGAGACATATTTAAACCTTTATCATCTTGCATGTGTTTTTTATAAGCGCCAATGCCGATAGATGCAAGAAAATCAACGACGTCCTTTAGAAACCTTTCAAAATACGTGTCCCTATTTGATTAAGCGGCGTGTTTGTACTGTCTCTATATGCCGCATAGACATATAGCCGAGAGGGTGTCGCATCAATAATGGCATAAGGCGCCCTTACATCAGCACTCGTCTGCACCACATCACCAACAGTAATGTTACCCATCTCATCTAAATGACACACAACAGCAGCAGAAAACCATACAGCCTCATTGTTCTGACGCCCCGAGAACATAACCTGCCTTTGTCCTAAAGCTGTCACAGTGCCCGTTCCTTGAAAAATGTCATTACCGGAGAATATGTCCGCTTGTGCAACCCCTCTAGATAACGAGGCGCCATTCCATGAGAATGAATTAACGTCAACGCTACCAGCGGACGCTGTTTCATATGAGACCAATACAGTCTGCTCATCAATGCGTGCAATCATAACATCATCATAAACAGTCCCAGATGAACTAATATTCATACTAGCTTCTACAGTTACGCTCACCCCGGAAACAGTGCAGTAGAATACTTTTTTCTGTGTCACGGCCATAAAGCTATTCGCTGTTAACCCGCAAATGGAGGGGAAATCAGATATTTGTTCATTTAAGTCAACCAAAGACCCAACCGTAATGTCATTTCCACTCACATCAATAACACCTATACGCGCATCGTCACTATCTGCAGATTCTTTGGCAATAAATACAGCTTGCGTATTATTCAAAAAGGCCAACCCATTTCGCAGTGTCGCCTCAAAAGTAACATCAATCACAGCATTGTCTATTTCAGTCAATATCTTTCCGGATTTAGAAATCAAAGAGCATTCCAAAGCACCTGTCACATTGTCTTCCGCCAAAATGATAAACAGTGTATCGCTTAAAGCAATAATGTTGGCACCGTCAGGTTCATCAATAGATACGCTAATAGCACTATTTGTTGTTTCAGGTTTAAACGTTAAATCAGCATCAACATCTAAAACAACGCATTTACCGTTTCCCGTACTATCATGCCAAAACAAAATAGCTTCGCTATCGGAAACAGCCACAATATCTATGGCAATGACCCCACCTGCAGAAAACATTGTTGAGATAGTGCCGTCATTACTGCCATCCCAGCTCATCCAATCGGCTGTTATAGCCTCATAATTTGATTGTCTTTGGGCAGTACTGAGCCCCAGCCCTAATCCTAGTTTCATCATTTTATCCTTTCTGTCGTGAAATAAAAAAAGCCATGCGCAAGACGCATGGCGGGTGTTTATAGACACGACCATAACACAGATATGAATAAATTCCTATTATTTTTAAGCGTGACAGGATAAAAAAAATTTACTAGGTTGCTACAAATCATAATCGTGCTGCAGTAGCTCAGTGGTAGAGCACACCCTTGGTAAGGGTGAGGCCGGGAGTTCAATCCTCCTCTGCAGCACCATTTCCATAATAAAAATGCATCTCTAAAATATAGACCACTCTCGGAGCCCTTAGTCTTCAAGCCTTTCAGAAGAAAACATATGAGGCTTTGATCTTCTAAAAACAGCCAATTTTTGGCTCATTTTTTTCTCTAAATGCCGATTTTTCTCTTTTAGGGTGAGGCTTTTTTTAGAGCATTAAAACCTTAAACTGTTGGTGGCTATAGCTTTGAATGGGGTGAGGTTGAAATCCGGTTTGTGGTCAACTGCGCATACCAATAGAGATTAAAGGTAAACTTTTAAGCCATAACTGTTTAGCCGAAATGTAAATAAATATGTTATTTGAAAATGCTATCTATACGATTTTTGATATGTTCTTCACTTAATGGCTCTGTATATTTTATTGGTATCAAATACACGCCCAGATTCTTACAAATAATAGCCTTCTTTTTATCCCTTTGTACTAAATCCTGAAAAGCTTTTTCTCCGCCCCATGCTTTTATAGGGTAATAGTGTTGCTGTCCTTGATATTCGAAAGCTATATTTTTGTCTTTTATAAATATATCTAGCTCGAGACCCTCTAACCAATCTGGACGATGATGGCGCAATATTTTCTCATTTGGATATAACTTGGCGACAATATTAAAAAGTATAGTTTCGCTAATCCATCGGTCACCAATTTTTCTAACACCAAATTCTTTTCGCGTAATGTTTTCAATGTAATTTGAAATTTGTCTTTGGAGTTTGGATGCTTGTTTGTGAATGTCTTCAAGATTGTCAGGAAGTTTATGACCTTTAGTGTGTAGAAAAACCTGTTCATGAAGTGAACGCAGTAATTCCGCTTTGTCTTTAATTTCACCAGGACATGTATCGGATATGATGTGGTTTTGCAAAGGTGTAATTCCTATCCTGTAAAAGTTTTGATTTATATACCAACCAAATTTTTGTTTAAATGTTCCACCATACATTGGAACACAATACTCACCGGTAGGCGTGGACATATTACACCTATGGCACAGCTCATCTCTAAAAGCCAAAATGTTATCTAAATTTTCATTTAGGCTCATTTCAGCGATATCCTTTGAAAAAGCAAAGCTATCTAAAGGAGCATGCCTAAGGGGATATGTATTCTCAAAACTTTCGATCTTAGAATCCCGATGCTTTAAATAATTTGAAATAGCTTCCAGTGAACAACTACAGAAATACTGTTGAGAATCTTGTGCTTCTGAAAAAGTGAAAAATGTCCCGTAATGTGAAGGATAGTGTACATAGGGATAAGGTAAGTCTTCTTTAATGCAGGTAGATTTAACAATTACGCTCATAACCACAATTTTAAACTGAAAGGCTCGTGTTTAAAAGCAACAAAAAGAATTTGTAGTCTATGTAGAGTTAAAACGAAAAAGTTTCAAAAAGTGAACTATACTATCCACGTTAGTGCTCACTGATTTTACTGGCTTTTTTCATGCGAGGTTTTTGCTGTTAGGAAAGCGAGCTGAAAAATCATACTGATTTCAGTGAAAATTGGCGCCGTGAAAAATTTAAGTTATTGATTTTATTTATAAAAAACTAAGAAAAATTTTCATTTTGTCAACCATGCAGTACCATTTCTTACAGGACATATATTTTTTATCCTTTTATAAACCACAGGCTTATCCCCAGACTATTGCACAGCCTTTTAGGCATTATATTGATAGGCGATGCGACTCTGCCTAGCCTAGGGTCATCATGGCTTTTAATAAATTTCGCAAATATGCCTCTACCGCCCGTGCATACACGGTACTGACCATGCTCACGCTCGGCTTAAGCGCTTGCGGATTTATTTGGGGTGAAGGCGCGCTTGGCCCTGCCGACCCTGATAATTTCAGACAGCCCGGACAATCCAGCCATATTCAGGCCAAACCGCTCAATGAAGCAGACACAGCCACACAGAGCAATGGCGTAACAATCAGACACGAATCCCTGAGAACGGCTCAGCCAACAACAAATAATATAAACGCCAGCACCGCGCCAACCGACATTACCACCAAACCATCGGCGCCACGCCCTGCGCCATCACCTTCCCTTGCTGCACCTTCGGTGGCACAATCTGCACAGCCTGCCGCCCCCTTGATTGCAATACCAGACGCCAGTAACGACCAGCGCATCGCTCAGCTAGAGCACGCTGTCCAGAAACTGCAAAACGACCTTAGCCGTATTCAACCCGCCCTTGCGCGGTTGGCTGGACTAGAAACTGATTTACGCGCCTTAGTGAACAGTCTTCAAAGCATTAATGAAACCACCGCACCGCTACGTCAAGAAAATATAGCGACAAAAAGTCCGGCACCAAAACCTCAAATAGCGCCCAAATCTACCCCAGTTATGGCCGCACCACAAATGCGCCCCATCTTGGACGAAACGCCCAAAACAGCCACGAAAACCCATAACGCAGGTGCAGCCATTATTCGTGATGTGCGGTCAGGCCAGTATGACAATAAAATGCGGCTGGTCTTTGATATTTCCGGCGATGCAGATTTCACTTACAGCCTAGATAAAAACGAAAACATTCTCACTATTATTTTTGAAGACGTTTCTCTGGCCCAAAATTTTAATATCCATGACGCAAGAAGCGGGATCGTTTCTGCCGCTTCTATGACCAGCGACGGAAAAGACCAGATTGCAAGCTTCGCGCTTAACAGAAACAGCGATGTTTTGCTTGCCACCACGCTTTCCCCTAATCAGGACAGCCCCTATACACGTGTCATTATCGACATGGAAAAATAGAACTTTAAGCCAATTCAATACATATCGGCGTGTGATCTGAGGGCTTTTCCCATCCACGTGGCTCTTTATCAATAGAGCAAGATTTCAGCCTGTCCGTCGCCGCAGGTGAAAGCATGAAATGGTCAATACGGATACCATTGCCCCGTTGCCACGCACCTGCTTGATAGTCCCAAAAAGTATAATGCTCGCCCGCGCCGTTAAATACACGGAACGCATCACTCATCCCATTATTCACAAGCTGTCTGTAAAAGCTTTTAGCCTCCAAAACAAACAGAGCATCATCCCGCCATGCATTAGGATCGTAACAGTCCTTATCTTCAGGAATGATGTTAAAGTCTCCGCCAATTAAAAACGGTTTTTCATCCTTAATATACGCCTTAGCTTTTTCCACTAAGGCTTTGTACCAATTGCATTTAAAATCAAATTTTTCTGATGGATATGGATTCCCATTGGGCGCATAAATATTAATCATGCGTGTGCCGCCCACCTCTATTTCAATGTAACGCGCCTGCTCATCTTTTCCCAATAAGTCTTTGGAAATCAATGTATAATCAATATCGCCCTTGATGATTGTCGCGACACCGGCATAACCCTTTTGCCCCCGGATTTCCGAAACATAGCCAAGCGCTTTAACATCCTCTTCGGGGTAGTGCTCCCCATCGGTTTTCAGCTCTTGAATAAACAAGATGTCAGGGCTGTTTTCTTTCAGCCATTTTAATAAGTGGTCTTTACGGGCTTTAACGGAATTCACGTTCCATGATGCAATCTTCATGGGCATAGTTTACAAATTTTCCCTTTTCTGAACAGGAAAAAGTGCTAGATTGGGAGAAATTAAAAACGAAGCGATAAAAAACTTAAGCGGTTGAGAAACAATACTATGACTGAGCCTTCACAAAATCTAACCTTCCTATCAAGCCCTAACGCTGAATATATTATTCAATTATACGCAAAATACATTAAAGCCCCGACATCCGTTGATGATAGCTGGCAGAACTTTTTCTCAGCCCTAAATGATAATGACAAAGACATTATGGACGAATTGTCAGGCGCGAGTTGGACACCGGAGGCAAACCGTAAGGCGGCCAGAGAATTTGGCAAAGCCCTGACGACAGAAAATAAAACATCGCCGACAAAATCTATCGCAGATGCGCCGACATCCGAGCAAACAAAACAAGCAACACTGGATTCTATCCGCGCCTTAATGCTGATACGTGCCTATCGTGTGCGTGGGCATTTACTCGCCGATCTCGACCCGTTGAAACTCGCTGAACATAAACCACATCCGGAACTGGATCCTGAACATTATGGATTCACCGACAATGATATGGATCGTCCAATTTTTATAAATGGCGTTCTCGGCCTGGAATATGCCAGCCTAAGAGAGATCATTACAGTTCTTAAAGAAACATATTGTCGTGATATCGGTGTCGAGTTCATGCATATGAGCGACCCTGAAGAAAAGCAATGGATTCAAGAGCGCATCGAAGCACCGCGCAACCAGACAGACTTCACTGTCGAAGGAAAACGCGCGATCCTTGAGCGCCTCACAGCGGCAGAACAATTCGAAAAATATCTGCACACAAAATACACTGGCACAAAGCGCTTCGGNCTTGATGGTGGTGAAGCGCTCATCCCTGCGATGGAACAAATTCTCAAGCGCGGAGCACAGCTCGGTTTGAAAGAAGCTGTGATCGGCATGGCGCACCGCGGACGCTTAAACGTTCTAGCCAATTTCATGAGCAAGCCATTCTCAGCGATCTTCGCGGAATTCCAAGGCATGTCGAGCCAGCCTGACGACGCGCTAGGCTCAGGCGATGTAAAATATCACCTCGGCACATCCAGTGACCGTACATTTGATGACAATGTTGTTCACCTGTCGTTGACAGCCAACCCGTCTCACCTNGAGGCAGTTAACCCTGTCGTAATCGGCAAAGTACGCGCCAAACAAATTCAGCGCAANGACTTNGAAGCTGAACAAGTGATGCCNATCCTCCTTCACGGCGATGCCGCCTTTGCGGGTCAGGGCCTTGTCGCAGAAACATTTATGATTGCCGAGCTACCGGGTTACCGCGTTGGCGGTACAATGCATATCGTTATCAACAACCAGATCGGCTTCACTACGCGCCCTCAATATGGACGCTCAGGGCCATATCCAACAGATGTTGTGAAAATGCTATCTGCCCCGATTTTCCATGTAAATGGCGATGATGCGGAAGCCGTTGTTCACGTCGCCCGAATCGCAACTGAATTTAGACAAAAATTCAAAAAAGATGTNGTGATNGACATGGTATGTTACAGACGCTATGGCCACAATGANGGTGATGAGCCGTTGTTCACGCAACCNCTTATGTACAAGCAAATCAAAGACCAAGTGCCCGTGCGCGAGAAATACGCACTCCAACTGATTGAAGAAAAAATCGTGACCGAAGAAGAGGCCAAAGATCTCGTTACCGAGCAGGTTCGCGTTCTTGATGAAGCNTTTGANGCNGCTTCCAGCTATAAACCAAACCGCACGGAATTTCTGCATGGNATATGGTCAGATTTGAAACAACCTGACCCGCATTCAAAAGATGCGCGCCGCGGNGAAACNCCNATTGATAAAAANACATATGAAATATTNNGCAANACNNTGACAACNGTGCCAGATGATTTTGCNCTTAATTCTAAAATCAAGCGACAGTTAGACGCGAAAGCCAAAATGTTCGAAAGCGGTGAAGGCTTTGACTGGGCGACAGGTGAAGCTATGGCTTTTGGCTCCTTGTTGATGGAAGGACACCCCGTCCGTCTGTCAGGCCAAGATTGTGGACGCGGTACGTTCTCTCAACGTCATGCGACACTATATGACCAGAACAATGAAACAAAGTACTGGCCTCTGTCTAATCTGAGTAAAGACCAAGCTAAATTCGAAGTACATGACAGCCCGCTATCCGAAGCCGCTGTGCTTGGTTTTGAATATGGTTTTGCAACAACTGACCCGAACGCTCTTGTTCTCTGGGAGGCACAATTCGGTGACTTCGTGAACGGCGCCCAAGTATTGATTGACCAGTTCATCTCTTCTGGTGAGAGCAAATGGCTTCGTATGTGTGGCCTCGTCATGCTTCTGCCTCACGGCTATGAAGGCCAAGGCCCTGAGCACTCATCGGCGCGCATGGAGCGTTTCTTACAAAATGCCGCTGAAGATAACTGGCAAGTCGCGAACTGTACAACACCGGCCAACTACTTCCACATCTTGCGCCGCCAGCTTAAACGTGANTTTAGAAAACCNCTNATTATNATGACNCCNAANTCTCTNTTGCGTCATAAACTNGCCGTNTCNANNAAAGAAGANTTNNNNGNNGATTCNAGCTTCCACCGCGTNNTNTGGGATGATGATGACGGCAANCTNGCNAAAGANAAAGACATCAAACGTGTNGTCNTATGTTCTGGTAAAGTCTATTACGACCTGTTGGAAGAGCGCCGTGAACGCAAAATCAAGAATGTTCAGATCCTGCGCCTTGAACAGCTTTACCCATTCCCATATGAAGCCTTAAAAGCCGAGCTTAAACGCTTCCCGAATGCCGATATCATCTGGTGTCAGGAAGAACCTGAGAATATGGGGTCATGGCATTTTGCAGACCGCAAGATCGAAAAAGTGCTTACTGATTTGAAGCATAAAGCTGGCCGCCCAAGCTATGCTGGCCGCCCTGAAGCGGCCTCCCCAGCGGCAGGCACATTAAAGCGCCATAATGAGGAGCAAGCGAAACTGGTTGATGAAGCATTAACCGTTTAACCTTGATATTGCGCAAAACTGAGGTAAATTGAATTAACGAAAGAAGGAAATATAAAAATGGCTGAAATTAAAGTCCCAACATTAGGGGAATCCGTATCGGAAGCAACTGTCGCACAATGGCTTAAAAAAGAAGGTGATTCTGTTGAACAAGATGAGCCAATTGTTGAGCTTGAAACAGATAAAGTGACCCTTGAGGTAAACGCACCTGAAGCTGGNGTNATCTCNAAGATCGTAGCAGGCGAAGGTGAAAATGTGAGCGTTGATGCCCTTCTTGGTGAAATTTCAGCTGGCGGCGGCGCGGCGAATGATGCCAAAGCCGATAAAAAGGAAGAAAAGCCAGAAGAGAAGAAAGAAACAAAAGCTACTGACAGCAAAAAAGATGAGAGCGACGTAAAAGTTATGCCAGCGGCACGCAAGATGATGGAAGAAAAAGGTCTTTCAGAATCTGACGTTAAGGGCACTGGTAAAGATGGCACAATTACAAAAGAAGACGTNGAAAAAGCGGCAAGCAATAAAGGCTCTGGCTCTAGTACTTCTTCATCAGCCCCTGCACAGCAGACATACAAGATGGGTGGCCCATCTCGTGAAGCGGGTGAGCGCGAAGAAAAAGTACGCATGTCCCGNCTGCGTCAGCGTATTGCTGAACGCCTCAAAGAAGCACAAAATACAGCCGCCATGCTNACGACATTCAACGAAGTTGATATGGGCCCGATCATGGATCTTCGTAAAGAATATCAAGATGGCTTTGTGAAAAAGCACGGCGTTAAACTTGGTTTCATGTCATTCTTCGTCAAAGCCGCAGTTCAGGCTCTAAAAGAATTCCCAGCTGTAAACGCTGAGATTTCAGGCACGGACATCATCTACAAAAACTACTACGACATTGGTTGCGCCGTGAGCACACCACAAGGTCTTGTTGTGCCGGTTATTCGCGATGCGGACCAGCTTAGCTTTGCAGACATCGAAAAGACTATTATTGACCTTGGTACACGTGCCCGTGACGGCCAGCTCAGCGTTGATGAGATGACAGGCGGCACATTCACTATCACGAATGGCGGTATCTTTGGCTCAATGCTTTCAACACCGATCTTGAATACACCACAATCGGGCATTTTGGGTATGCATAACATCCAACAGCGCCCAATGGTGATGAAAGATGGTTCTATCGAAGCACGCCCCATGATGTATTTGGCGCTTTCATATGACCACCGTATTGTTGATGGCCGTGAGGCGGTTAGCACGTTGGTACGCATGAAAGAAGCGCTAGAAGACCCTCAGCGCCTGCTACTCGACGTATAAAGCCTAATGTTTAGAAGTTTCTAGTTTTCTAGAAATGCAGGAATGTCGTTGATGACGCTTGCTTTGACGATGCCATGCGTTTCCAGTTTGTAAAAAGCATCCAAAGCATATTTGCTTTTTTGGCTTAAGGCTTCTTTATGCGCTAAGCCAAAATGCTTCACACCTGCACCAATCGCATTCACGATACAGCGGGAAGTTGGGATTTCTGAGATATAGACCTGCTCGCCGCTTAAACTAAAGCCAAAATAAGCACAGGCCGATAAAATCGATGACAAGGCATCCACTTTCAGGCGATAGCGAAGACCGCCAGGCACATCTTTGAAATGCTCTCTGATATTCTGTGCCTTTTCATCCGACATGCCCGGCACATAACTCTCTGATGCCATAACAATATAACGGCGCTGTTTTGGCCCGTTAGCGATAGCCACCGCATAAGGCCTCCCCCTGTCTTGAGCGTTGCATACCATAGCTGATAACGTGCCTGCATCATATTCTTCAACACGGGCTTTGCTCATCGGCGGTTTTTCCTGCGGCTGAATGATATCACAAGAGACATCCTCGCCACCTTTACCACCTATTTTGCAAACCTGAACACCAGCATAGGCGGCAAGTTTTAACGAGACATCATCAAAATAGCGTTGGCGCTCAACACCATTTTCATCCGCGGAATTATACCAGTTGCCTTGCGTAAAACCGTCCTCAGTAATATAGATTTTCTTAACCCCAGCGGCGATCACAGACTTCATGCAGTTCGGACATAAGGGGTCCGTCACCATAATGGATGCTCCCTCAACAAGCGCTTTCGCACCATCCAGACATAGTATCTCCGCATGAATAGTCGTTCCTGAATCGCCAATTTCTTCAGTCGGCGGAAATACACCATTAAAGCTTTCAGGCAAATCATTGCGCGCCGCTGAGATTACGACTTGTGTCCCCTCATTAAACAAAACCGCGGCAATATTGTATTTGTAATCAAGAAGTGTTGGCGCGTTTTTAACGTCCTGCAGTTGCTGGTAAACAGTGCTTAGAAATTGCAGTTTTTTTTTAATGTCTTCAGACAAGGCCAACCATCCGCTTTAGAGGTCTGGGGCCCGGCGTTTGGATAATCTGGCGCGCACAACGTGCCCCCAGACGTGCAGCCTTTTGCATCGGAAAACCATTCAACATGCCGTATAAAAAGCCGCCCGTGAAAGCATCGCCTGCTCCATTCATATTAACGACTTGATCACCTTCTAATCTTTTCTCTACATTATAGAATGTGGCGCTTCCCTCATCACCATTGAGAACATAGACGCCATCTTCACCGCGCGTAATAACAGCAGAAAGACCGCGCGCCAACATCGCTTTAAGGATATCATCCATATCTTTTTCACCCGTCAGCGTTTCTGCTTCAACACGGTTCATAAACAACATGTCTGCCGCATTCATGAGGTATGCAACCTCATCTTTGTATCCATCAATAACTGTACGATCACTTACGCCAAAGAAGACTTTTCCGCCACCAATACGAACGGCCTCGATAGCTTTCTTATACGCGTCAAAGGCATAAGGTGAAATCAAGCCAAACCCCTCAATATAGAGACCTTTTGACTGTTTAATCTGAAGGGGGTCAATATTATCAGGTCCTAGCCTGCCTGCCGCACCATAATACGCCGCAAAGCTACGTTCACCGTCAGAAGTAATAGGAATGATAATGAGCGCTGTCCCATGATCAGGGTCTTTATAAACCGAAGACGTTTCAACAAATTGATCTTTAAGGCTTTGGATAAATAATTCACCATTATCATCATCACCAACACGGCCTTGAAATGCGCCTTTGCCACCTGCCGAACACAGCACACTCACAACATTGGCACTACCGCCGCCTGAAATGAAATCGATTTTCTGATCTTTAAGAGCTTCCAGCATCTCATCACGAGTCTCGGCATTAATAACCGTCAACGCGCCCTCTTCCATACCGAACTTCTCTAAAAAGGAAGTGTCAACTTTTACAATGGCATCAACGGGCGCATTCCCTATGCTTACTAGATCATATTTCATAGTTTTTGGAGATTATATATTATTAGCTGAACTGTCCAGCTTTTCAAAAAATCTTAAATTAAACGCTTATGTTATTTTTTATCGAAACGACGCGAAGGCCCAAATGTACGACGATTATCAAGATCAACCACGCGGTCATTCGCAGGCGTCTCAAGGGCAGGAACTTCAACATGCGGCACGTCTACTTTTTGACCAAAAAGGTACAAACCATTTGAAACAATCTGTCCGTCCGCGTCTCGCTCACGTGTAATTTCCATTTGGTCGTATAGTGCGTAACCGCGCGCTGCTTTATCAAGATCATTTGTTTTATAGAGATGATCATCCAAATGATAATCTAACGACCCTTCCATTTTACTGAATAGCTTGTAGCAGGCGGCTGTTCTTGCCTCTGCAGGAAGGTCTTTATGTGTAATTGCATTCGTCGCCAATTCACAGTTTTCAAACTCAGTGTAAGCATCTGCATGGCTTACATCTTCTGCTTCAAGTTCCCAGTCACGGCCCAAATCATAAACATGGTAGCGCCCTTCAACCTCTGGGTCGAGAATTTCAACACCAAAATCACAACGGTCAAAATTCACTTCAGATACAGCCGGATACAATTTACGCCCATTGAGGACAACAGGCGCATTATTAATCATTTCATCTTGGCTGATATCTCTACCCAGTTCTCTGCAGACTTTTCTTGGGCTGTAGACTGTATTCGTCTCAGGGTCTACCATCTGGAGAGTCTTGACCGTTTTACGGCGAACAAGAATGCGGTGTTTAAGCTCAAGCGATTGAAGATCAATGCCACGAATAAAATCATGCGCTCTATCACGCATGGTTTCTTGATCTGCGAGTTTGTTTAAATCACAAATCACTGCGCCTTTAATAGCTTGCTCCAATTCATCGCGCTTCGTAAGACCAGGCGCTATTTCTTGCTTTCCACCTTTAAGGCATATTTGTGCCATATGTGTAACGCCTTTACGCTCAAACTCCATGAAGCATGTAGGCGTGCCTGTTTCAGGGTCAACTTCGCCGCGAATACGAAGGTTTACACCACGTTTGCGCAAATCTTCATTCGGTGTATCAATGTAAAAACTAAGTAGATATCTGGTGACAGAGCCATCTTGCTGGCCGCCAATTGTCATGCCATGGTGGTCTAGGCCTTCTAAGATTCGGGCCTCTTCTTCCGATCCGCCGTATAAGTATTTCTGTTCCACTTCAGAGTGATTATCACCGTTGATTCCTGGACATTTAGCACGTTCTTGTGCTTCTTTGGCTTTTTTGGCTGCCAGTGCCGCTTGGAAGCTTTCGCTTGCTTGGGGCATATTTTTCTCCCTAAAAATTTGCTCTATTCAACCTTGGTTCTGGTTATACGTGCATCGCACAAAAAAAGCAATTAAAATATGGAAATAAACGGCATTTTTTTGCATTTTATACACAGCTCTTTACAATCCCCTTTGACCGCATTAGCTTTTTGTAGGTAATTAACTGGAGAAAAAGTAAAAATGGCTTCTGAAAAAGACTATGATGTAATCGTTATCGGCGCTGGCCCTGGTGGCTATGTCTGCGCTATTCGCTGTGCCCAGCTTGGCTTTAAAACAGCTTGCGTCGAAAAAGACAAGACACTGGGCGGCACATGTTTGAATGTCGGGTGCATTCCATCAAAAGCTCTTCTTCAGGCCTCTGAGAAATATGACGAAGCAGCAAACCACTTGAGCGATATGGGTATCAAGACAGGCAAAGTTTCCGTTGATCTTAAAACAATGATGAAACATAAAGAGTCAGTTGTCGCCTCCAACACACAAGGCATAGAATTCCTTTTTAAGAAAAACAAAATTGACTGGCTTAAAGGTACAGGGTCTGTTGAGAAAAAAGGCGAAGTCAAAGTTGGCAAAGACACATATAAAGCCAAACACATTGTTGTAGCAACAGGCTCTGCTGTCGCGACACTACCCGGCATTGAAATCGACGAGAAGCAAATTGTTAGCTCAACTGGCGCTTTAGACCTTAAAGAAGTGCCAAAGAGCATGGTCCTTATCGGCGGCGGCGTCATCGGCCTTGAAATGGGCGCCGTATGGTCTCGCCTCGGCGCAGATGTCACTGTGGTTGAATATATGGACACGATTATGGGCGGCATGGACAACGGCATTTCCAAAGACATGCAAAAAATTCTTACCAAGCAAGGTATGAAATTCAAAACGGGCGCGAAAGTTACCGAAGCAAAGAAAACAAAATCTGGCGTAACGCTCAAAGTTGAACCAGCAAAAGGCGGCGACTCAGAAGAGCTAAAAGCTGATATTGTTCTCGTTGCTGTAGGCCGCAAACCCTACACAGACAAACTCGGCCTTGATAAGGTCGGCGTCGATATGGATGATCGAGGCCGCATTAAAACGGATTCTCACTTCAAAACAAATGTCGATGGCATTTACGCGATTGGAGATGTGATCGCAGGCCCTATGCTTGCGCACAAAGCAGAAGACGAAGGTGTTGTTCTGGCTGAAATCCTTGCTGGTCAGGCGGGGCATATTAACTATGATGCTATTCCCGGCGTCGTCTACACATGGCCGGAAGTTGCCTCCGTTGGCAAAACAGAAGAACAACTCAAAGAAGATGGCCGTGACTATAAGATAGGGAAATTTCCCTTCTCAGCCAATGGCCGCGCCCGCGCGATGAACATGACCGATGGCTATGTGAAAGTTTTGGCCGATAAAAAAACAGATCGTCTACTTGGTGTGCACATTATTGGTGCGAATGCCGGCGATTTGATCCAAGAGGCTGTGACCATCATTGAGATTGGCGGCAGTGCCGAAGATATTGCACGCACATGTCATGCACACCCGACACTCGGAGAAGCCGTTAAAGAAGCAGCCCTTGCCACACAAGATGGCCCGCTCCATATGTAATGCATGATACGTTTAAGCTTTCTTACTTTTCTACTTAGCTTCTTTACCATCTCGGCGGCCTATAGCTGGCAGCCATGGGATGAAAAAGAAGCCGAGCTGTCTATGGCATGCGCCGCGACATATAGCATCGCCTCAAAAGCAGTGAAAGATAAGAAGCTCTCTACCAAAGGTCAGTCAAGAGACGAGGTCGCCGATCATTTTCAGCGCCTATCAAATATTCTGCGCTACTTCGCTCTGAACTCTGGCTATGAAGATAAAATGAAAGAGCGTTACCAAGAGGTTGTTAAGAAAAAGCAAGCTGAATTCTCAGGCCGTAAGGGGATAGAAAAAATCACCCCTGCCATTGATGAATGTGACAATCACATCGATAAACTATATGACAGTTATACAGGCTAACAGCCCTAATAACCGAATTCCACTTTGACGAAACACACCGATTCGCACAGACTGATATCCAAGTCAATTTTTGCACCGGTTTGCAATGCCTATCTTTTTAGTTTTTCTGCTGTTTGCTTTTATAAGCGCGCCTCTTTGCGCGGCAGAAGCTGAGCACCAGCTCAATAGAAATTTTTTTAGTTTTAAAAGCCTCACCCACCCGATTAAATTTTTACAAGAAAGTAAAGCTACGCCGCTCAAAAAAGAGCGCCCCGAATATAGTGATTACACAGAATTACTTGGCGAGGCATATGATGCAGGACTGGACCTGCGTGCTTTAAGCAATAAAGATCACACATTATATGGCGCGCTCCATCTGAACGAGCAAGAAAGCACCCCCAAGCAAATTGGCCGCGCCGTGCGCATTATGCACAATCACAGTGGCAAGAGCACTGAAGAGTTTCAATTACAGCTCTTCAACAAAGGCGTGAAAGGCCCCTCCATTGCCTTGATGCGCAAGGATTTTGAACAAGCTTTGCTCGAAAATCGTGGCAGTGCCGAAGAGATATGGCGTAATACGGAAATCAGCGATACAGCCAAGCACTTTAAGAAAAAAATTGCGATAGACCATCATGAACTAAACCCTATCCGCTCTTTTTTAATCCCAAAACTTCTAAAGCTGGAAATCAAGAACCAAAACAGTATTGCTACAGGAAAACGCACCGTTCTGAACAGAACCAGCGCCGTATTAAGTCTCAACAGCACCTATTATCGCGGTGATAAGCGCCTAAAACATGAAGACAGCAAATCAAATATACTGTTCAAAGACGTAGCATTCCATCGCTCACTGGGCATAAAAGCCAATCTGTTTAGCAATCTGGACCGGATGCGCACCGATATCCGCCGCCCCGCCTATAATCCTATTCGCGGAGACATAGACGTTTTCGCTGAACAAAAGTTTTTATTGGATAATGCCAGCGCCGCCGTTAGCTGGCATGGCCAGAATATCAACGCCCTCGCCAGTGTCGGCTATCTTGATGAACAATTCTTCGGCTATCATCTCGACATATTATATAGACCCTATAAACCTAACTACGCGCTTGGGTTTGATGCATTCTACGGCGCAAAAAGAGATCCCCTTACCTTCATGGCCACCAGCATAGGAGCGGATGAGAGCTGGTCAGCCCATATCAAAGCGTATTACGACTTCCCCGCATATAACACACAGATTGGCATTCGTGCAGGCCGGTATCTTGGCCGCGATATCGGCTCAACTGTGAACCTTACAAAAACCTTCCAAAACGGTATTCAACTTGGCAGTTTCGCCACCTATACCAATCGCCGCGATTTTGATAATTTTGGAGACCGCAACAATTTTGAAGCAGGCATTCGTTTTACAATGCCGCTCGCTCAAATCATCAAACCTTTCAAAGCCAACGCACGTTTAAGCGCAGAATACAAACCCTTTGGCCGTGACACGGGTCAATTCATTGAGCCGCCTATATCACTCATGGAAATCACGGACAAAATTGACCGCCCGCATATCGAAAATCACTGGGATGAAATCCTAGATTAGACAAAAAAAAGGCTGATCCGAAGACCAGCCCTTTAAGTTATGGGTAACACATGAAGGAGAAAATTCTGTAATAATTCTTTTTATTCTTTCTTAGTTTTTAGCACTCAGGCGAGAGGAACCCTCACAATTCCTCTCAAACCTTAAATGCCACTCACTCACCACACACTGACTAAAAATTCCCTTAGTCAAAATCGCATCAAGCTCTCACCCTATCAACGATAAATACACACCCTACTCAATCTCGCATTCCTCACAAACCTCAGCTCACCTACTACACCCTCAAAGCTCGCTTGCCGTTTGTCGCCTCCCTATATTTTTAATTTACATAAAATTTTATATAAATGCAAATATAATTTTTCATAATTCTTGTTTATTGCCATAACACATTGATATATATAAAAATATTTTTGAAAAAAATTTATCTAAAATTTTAGATAAATTGCATTTGAGCGTTTTTTATGCCCATAAGCTTTGTAATTCTGAAGGCAAATCACAGGTAAAATGCATCGGTTTTCCGGTGCGAGGATGGATAAAATGGATTTCTTTGGCATGAAGTGCTTGTCTTTTAAGTTTCTGGATTTTCTGTCCTTGCATATTATCCAGTCCTGAATTCTTGATCAAAGAAGCAATCTTGCTTGGTTGCTCTCCATATAAAGGGTCACCAACCAAACAATGACCTAAATGGGCCATATGGACGCGGATTTGATGGGTGCGGCCTGTTTGAAGGCTACATTCTACGAGACTATATAGATCATCAGTATAACGTTCTATGACTTTATAATGAGTAACTGCTTCTTTTCCATCACGCTTAAGTACCGCCATTTTAAGTCTGTTATGTGGATCACGCCCATAGAGCGTGTCTACCGTCCCTTTTGGCGGCATGGGCGTTCCCCAGACAAATGCCCAATAAATACGCTTTAGGCTACGATCCGCTAGTTGTGCAGAAAGTTTTTGATGCGCTTGATCATTCTTCGCGACGATCATGAGACCAGATGTTTCTTTGTCCAAGCGATGGACAATGCCTGGTCTTTCCACACCGCCAATACCGGAAAGAGACCCTGCGCAATGGTGCAAAAGCGCATTTACGAGTGTTCCAGACCAGTTCCCTGCCCCCGGATGCACCACAAGCCCAGCCTTTTTATTAATGACAAGCAGATCATCATCCTCATAAACAATATCCAGCTTGATTTCCTCTGCCTCAATCTCCGAAGATTTCGCTGGCGGTATAGTCACCAAAACACTAACGGGAGTTTTTAATTTCAAGGACGCTTGCTTGATAACTTCTTCTGTATCGAGGTCTGTAACATAGCCGTCTTTGATCAAAGATTGGATACGCGAGCGAGAGATATCTGCCGCGACATTTTCGGTGATAAGCTGGTCTATACGCTTACCAATACAATCCTCGCCAAAATGTAATTCATACTCATTCATTATATTGCGCACCATAAAATTATGCTTTAGGGTTTGTACAAGAAAAATAACCAGAAATACAGACCTTTATGAAACTCCTTATCATTAGTGACGCATGGCAACCTCAGGTAAATGGTGTGGTTCGTACCTATGAGTATATCTCATCAGAACTTAGAAAACGCGGCCATGATGTCAAAGTCATTGGCCCCGCTGATTTTATATCAACACCCATGCCCGGTTATGGCGAAATCAGACTGGCGCTTTTTCCGTACAGGAAGCTCCGCAAAATGATCAGAGAGTTTAACCCTGACCGCATTCATATTCCCGTCGAAGGGCCTCTAGGCCGTGCAGCGCGTCTTTATTGTAAACGTAATAAAGTACCGTTTAGCAGCTCTTACCACACCCACTTCCCTGATTATGTCGCCAAACGTGTTGGGTGGCTTCCAAAGCGTCTGCGCCGTTCCGTCAAATCAATGGCGATTAACATGATCCGCCGTTTCCACAAAAAATCATCCGCGATGATGGTCGCCACACAAAGCCTTGAAGATGAATTACGCGCATGGGGCTTTAAAAACCCAATGAAACGCCTCTTGCGCGGGGCGAAATTGGACTTGTTCCATCCGGGCGAAAAAACGTTATTCAAAGATAAAGAAGGACCGGTCATGCTATTTGTAGGCCGTATCGCCGTCGAAAAAAATTTAGAAGCTTTTCTTGAGCTTGATATACCCGGCACAAAAGTCCTCGTTGGCGAAGGGCCCAGTAAAGAAAAACTGATGAAAAAATACCCTGAAGCCGTTTTCCCTGGTAAAAAAGAAGGAGAAGAGCTGGCTGAGTATTACCGCAGTTCCGATCTCTTTGTTTTTCCTTCAAAAACAGACACTTTCGGTATTGTTCTGATCGAGGCCCTCGCCAGCGGTATTCCTGTAGCCGCCTATAATGTAACAGGCCCAAAAGATATTATTACAAAGCCAGAACTAGGGGTTTTGGACGATGATTTGCAACTGGCCATCGAAAAAGCACTGAAATTAGACAATCCGGACGCACGCGTCGCCCATGTCCGCGACCATTATACATGGGAAAATGTGGCAGAAAATTTCGAGAAATATATTACGGAAATGGCTTAAGGGCCTGAAAAACAAGCGATTTAAAATAAAAAGACGTTTTTTCTCATTTACGCGAAGAATATCTAGACATTGTTATTTAAATTTTAACTAAATTCTTGTATCATTTTATTTGTGATGGGTTGGTTATTTTGTAAAAACGCCGAACGAGGAAACATTGCGACGGTCTTATTTGGCTCCGTGGCGATGGTTGGCGTGATCTCTGCGGCTACAATGCAGATGATTTCCGGCCCCATTAAAACAGCATCTCAAGTTAATAATAAGAATATGGTGGAGAGTCAGCTCGTTGTTGGCGCTCGTATTCTTGTTATTGATAATAATGCGACAGACGTCGACGCTGACGGTACGATTGAGCCCGTAGAACATAACGGCGTGAATATTGGCCTGACAGGCGGTGGCGGTATCCCAAATGGCGTGGGCGCATCCAAAACCGACCCGTGGAACAACCCTTATGGATATTGTGTATGGGATAATGGTATCGACTCAACAGCGGCAGGTAATCGCCTAAACGGTGAGAACTCAACTGATGCCATTGCGATTGCCCTTATCTCTGCAGGTCCGAACAGAACATTTGAGACGACATGTACAGCTGGCCCAGGCGGCGCTGTGAACAAGCCTACAGGCAGCGATGACTTTGTATACTCATATACATATGCAGAAGCTGTTTCCGTAGCAGGTGGTCTGTGGCAAACAGGGACGACCAGCCCCAACAACGAAGTTGTTGTGAAAGATTCAGGCGGTAACGAAACTGTTGTCGTTGATAAAGAGCAAGGTATTGGTACATTCCTTGGCCTTGTAACCGCCCTCTTAACAGGTAATGGCGGCGCGGGAGATAACGAACTAGAAATCGACGCTCCCGGCGGTGTTGGTATTGGGACGGACACCCCACTCGAGCAACTTCATGTCATAAACAACCAGAACGAAAGGACATATGCCCGCGTTGAAAACACAACAACAGGTTCTGATGCTGTTGCAGGATTTTCACTGAAAAGTGATCAAGCTGGTTTTTTTAACATGAACCTTATGAACTCGGGTTACACAGCGCTACCACACATGGCTAACAATGCACTAATTCATGCTGGCGCGGGTATTGATGCCCTCTCATTGAGTACAGACGGCTATTTCAGAATATTTACAAATGGGGTATCTTCGGCAGCTACAGAACGTCTGCGCATAAATTCTGGCGGTAATGTTGGTATTGGTGAAACC
>PALX01000047.1 GCA_002710775.1 Micavibrio sp.
ATCCTTCTAAATTCTGACCATAATTCTTTACGCGCGCCTCAGATCCCAGCAATCCAGCTCCCCGCGTCTCATCCACACTCCGATCCAAAAATGCCTCAGGATTACACGAAACAAGGATTGTCAGCGCCGTACACATCAACGCCGTGACTGATAATTTTGATAAGAACTTAGATTTAAACATTGTCTTTAACCCTATAAATAACTCACTGCAATATCTGCCCAAAAAACCGTACAGATATTATGCCTCACTATGAATTTTAATACAATTTGCTAAATTATTTATTAAGAAAAAGGTAATTTTATTATATAAAAAAGCCTGTATTTACTTTATTCAGACCGACCCTCTATATCAATGATGTCTTCATTTTTTGTTTTCGGCGCTTGAATTTTAATCTTTTTGGCGTTCGATTTAGGCTCGATACGTTCCATATCAATATTCAAAAGCCCATTATCCATCCAAGCCCCTTTAATTTCGATACCATCTGCTAAAATAAAGTTCTTTTGGAACTGGCGCGTTGCAATGCCTCGGTGCAAAAACACACGTTCAGAATCCTGCGCAGAAGGCATACGCTTACCGCTGATCATCAGTTGTTTATTCTCAATCTGTACGTCTAAATCATCCATTGTAAAACCGGCAACAGCCACTGTAATACGCAGGCCATTATCACCAATTTGTTCAATATTATAAGGGGGGTATCCCTCCGTCGCAGATTTCTTCAAACGATCAAATGTTTGTTCAATTTCATCAAATCCGAGGAAAAGCGGAGAGTCAAAAAGTGTTAATCGAGTCATAGCTGTTCACGCCTTTCATAAGTAAGCACGTCTTGTTTTTTCAAAAACACCTCTGGATGAGCTTGTTTTAGCTTCGCACCTTACCTTTTTGGCCATTATTTTTCAAGAAAAACTCCACCTGCACGCAAACACATTGTGCACCCCACCATAGGCCGCCCCTTCTTTTTTCGCAAAAAAATGCTAGATTAGTATCCATCGTGATCAGCTAAGGAGAAAAATAATGCGTATTACAGATATGCCTGAATTCAAAGACAAAAATGAAGTTTTGAGCATGGATAAGAATGACAGCCTCTGTGACGCAGTGGACGCTATGTGTAAAGCCCGTGTAGGCTCTGTCCTCGTCACTGATAAAGGCAAGCTCGTCGGTATTTTTACTGAACGTGACCTTCTCAGACGTGTCGCAGGATGCCGTCTGGACCTTGGAAAAATCAAGCTACATGAAGTCATGACAAGCGATGTAAAAACAGCGCACCCTAATGACAAAGTAGTCGATTCAATGCGCCGCATGTCACAAGGCCGTTTCCGCCACCTGCCTGTCATTGATGACAAAGGCGAACTTGTCGGCCTTTTGAGCCAAGGTGACTTCGTCGCCCTAACAATGTCCGATGCATGGAACCGTTTCGCCGAAACAGCCAAGGCTGGCATCTTCAACAATTACCAGCCTTTCCTTATCCTTGTCGGGATTGCTATTTACACCATTGTGTTATTGTCTTTCCTACAAAGTTAGATTTTTACCTATCGTTAAATACAAAAAAGAGCCTCTGGAATATATCAGTCTCCAGAAGCTCTTTTTATTTCATCTTGTATAAAGAAAGAGACTTCTCAATAAATCACGGCACCCTTATAGTATTCTCATAAATACAAATTTGAGGGATCATGACGGTTGCAAGAAAATCAGGTAGTGCTAAGGGTAAGAAACATATCAATCTCTATGAAAATGTTACTGGAGACAATGACAAAGCCAGTGTTTCTGACGTAAAAATACCGCCTATACATTCCGTAGAAGGCGGCGCCCTCAATGTTTTTTTCCAGCTTGTTGCCCCGTTCAAGCTTTTATTCGGCCTTGATATCGGCCTCTATGTCGCCGCAACCATATTGAACGGTTTGCTCCCCTTCTTGATCGGTGCGCTAATTGATGCCATTCAAATCGACTTTAATAACGGTAGCGTTAATTTTGGCCCGGATGCCATGAAAGCCTTGTTCATCTTTATCGGTGTCGGCGCTCTATCCGTCGTTTTGTATCGTGCTAATGCTTTTGTACTCGCCTATTTCGAGCCAGACTTCCGTGCCTCAGCCCGTGCCAGACTGACGAATTATACACTCGCCCGCTCCGTATCTTTTTTAAGTGATAAATTCGCTGGCCGCCTTGCCCATGCGATTAACGAAATTACACGCGCCTCGCAAGCGATCATCGACCATATTCGCTGGTCGATCATTGAACCTTTCTTAACGGCGATTATCCTGCTTATCACAGCGCTTACCGTCCATCCCTATTTCTCAGCCCTTCTTCTTGTATGGCTTGTCTTGTTTATCGGCGGCATATTGCTCATGACCCTTGGCCTTAACAAGCTTGTCGAAGATGTCGCTAGACAGCGGGGTCAGGGAAGTGCGCTGATTACTGATACCGTTGTGAATTTCCTGAGTGTTAAAATGTTCGCCGCGACAAATTATGAAATGGACTTGCTGTGTAAATCACTCGATGGCGAGTTGAAATCAGGTCGTCGTTTTCTGGTTTCTGTATTCTGGATCAAAATGTATCAGGCTGTACTCGAGATCGTTTTACTGGTCGGCGGTGCAGGCCTCGTATGGTATTTGTGGCAACAACAAGACATCACCCTCGGCCAGATCAGCCTTGTCCTGACATCATCCCTAATGGTGACAGATTACCTTTGGAGCTTTTCTAGCCAAGTTATCTCTTTGGCAGAGGACACAGGTAGCCTTTCAGAATCGCTCGACCAGATTAACGAAGATAAGGATAAGGTGATCCAGCTTTCCTCAACAGAAGAATTCAAACCTGAAAAAGGTGAGATTGTCTTTAATAACCTATCATTCGCCTATAATGCCGATGCACCTCTCTTCAAAGGTTTCCACCTTCACATCAAGGCGGGCGAGAAAGTCGGCGTTGTCGGTCCGTCAGGATCAGGGAAGACAACACTCGTGAAGCTTTTATTACGCTTCTATGATGTGGGTGATCAGGAAATCATGATCGACAGGCAAAATGTCGGCAAACTAGCACGTGGCTCAGTGAGACAAAATATCGCCGTTATTCCTCAAGACGCTAATTTGTTCAACCGTTCTGTGCTTGAAAACATCCGTTATGGCCGCCTTGATGCCAGTGATGAAGAGGTCTATGAAGCAGCAAAACTAGCCTATGCGCATGACTTTATCAAAAAATTGCCTGAAGGCTATGACACCATGCTCGGAGATCGCGGTACCAAACTCTCTGGGGGTCAGCGCCAGCGTATTGCTATCGCACGTGCTATTCTTAAAGAATCTCAAATTCTGATTTTGGACGAAGCCACCTCTGCTCTTGATACAGAATCCGAAGTCCTGATCCAAAAAGCGCTTCAGGAGATCATGAAGGGACGTACAGTTGTCGCCATCGCACACCGCCTATCCACCATTGCCGATATGGACCGCATTATCGTAATGCAGGACGGCGAAGTTGTTGAAGACGGATCGCATGAAGAGCTCTTGAAGAAAAAAGGCAGATATTTTGAGCTTTGGAATGCCCAATCAGGGTCTTTTATCAGCTAAGCACGCATTAAATTAAAAACAGAGATAATTAAACGATATGGTAGATATGCAAACGCTTATAATTCTGGGAACAATGATGGCTGGCTTTTCATTTAAACCAGGGCCGGGCATGCTTGCTTTCGCATCTCGCGCTATTTCTTCCAATGGCATGAAAGCTGTCGCCGCTTTTATGCTCGGCAATGCCCCTGTAAAAGCTTTTTTCTTATTTCTCGTCATTCTGGGGTATCACACGCTGGGCGATATACAACTTTTTGCCATGATTCTTATAAAATCAATGGCCGCCGTTTATATTATATGGATTGGCATTAAAGGACTCCAAAAAGACATGGAAAAGCTTGCTGATAATATCTCAGCGAAAAAAGAAAATAGCCTTAAAGATGATTTCATTGCGGGGTTCCTCATAACAGTCACCAACCCTTTTGACATTATTATTTTTGCTTCTGTATTACCGACACTCGTTAACCTTAATACAATTGGCTTTGGTGATTTTTGGGCTATCTATATAGCGCTCATGGTCGCCTATCTCGGGGTTGTACTCAGCTATACAATACCGCTTTCTCTAAGCAGAAAATTTTTATCCGAACAAAAGCTGATCTGGCTCAACCGTATTTCAAATTGTGCCATGATCCTTATTGGTATCATCATTGGTTTTTCTGCTCTGTTTTCCTCTTCACTAATCCCCACAGCTTAAGAAAATCCCAATAACATTAGACTTTCAAAGATAGCTTATATACTCTTTTCGCCATGACTGATCCTATTGCTATGTTCTCCGCTTTTGCTATCGCCTTATTCGTTTTGTGTATGAAACCGGGACCAGATATGGCCGCCGTGATCAGCCGCTCTTTATCTGACGGATTCGGTGCCGCCGCCGCGCTTATTATGGGCACAGTTGTTGCCGAACTCATTTATTTATGGCTCGTGTCTTATGGCTATTTCGCTTTTGCAGATCACATTGATTTAATCCAATTTATATTCCAAAGCATTGGTGCCACTCTTTTTGCTTATCTTGGCATTAAAGGGCTTCTTAATCTGAACAGTGGCTTACTTAAACAACAAAAAGAAAAACAAGTAGAAAAAGAAGCATTGCCAAAAGATATTCAAGGTCTTGTTCACTATGAGCATAAAACAACATCTGTTTTTGCAAATTTTATGACAGGGCTAACAGTGTGTCTCGGCAATCCAATTATTATGCTTTTTTACGCAACTGCTTATCCAGCCATGGTCGATTTGAGCGAATATAAATATTTTGTTGTTTATATATGCTCATTTCTTGTCTTTGTTTTTAACGGCGGGCCGTTATTCGTTATAGCGCTGATTGCGGGTTACATGCGTAATTACCTTAAAAACCCTCAAATCATAAAAACAATTAACTTAATTACCTCACTAATTTTCATTGGCTTAAGCATTACCATTGGACTTTCAATCATAGGTCCGATAAATTTTGCAGTAAATTAAGAAGAAATATTGAAAGACTTATAAAATGACTAAAGACATGAAGGATATTGTAGCGCTATGTAAGCGCCGTGGTTTTATTTTCCAAGCCTCCGAGATTTACGGCGGTATCAATGGATTTTGGGATTACGGTCCTTTAGGAACAGAGCTTAAGAACAACCTGCGCGACGCATGGTGGCGCGATATGGTGATTACACCGCCTATCGGCCCCGACGGCACACCGCTTGAAATCGTCGGCCTCGATTCTGCCATCATCCAAAACCCAAATGTATGGGTATCTTCAGGTCATGTTGGCGGCTTTACTGACCCTATGGTGGATTGTCAGGAAACAAAGAAGAGATACCGCGAAGACCACTTGCATGTAATTAAGGCTAGTGACGATGAATGGGTTGCGGTTCACGAAGAAGCAGAAGACAGCGAAATAGAAAAACGCTTTAAGAAGCTTAACATTAAACATGCCGAAGATCTTGAACGTACACCTCTGACAGATATTGCTCTATCTGACTATTCAAAAATATATGCACCCGATGCGAAAGAAAAAGGCACATTGTTAGAGCCAAAAGCTTTTAACCTTATGTTTGAGACCTATATCGGTGCGACACAATCTGATGATAACAAGGCTTATTTGCGCGGTGAAACAGCGCAAGGCATCTTCATTAATTACAAAAATGTTTTGGATAGCACACGCGTACGCGTACCCTTCGGTATTGCTCAAATCGGTAAGGCTTTCCGTAATGAAGTAAACCCAAGGAATTTTATCTTCCGCTCTCGTGAGTTTGAGCAAATGGAAATGGAATGGTTCTGTGATCCTGAAGACGCGCCGCAATGGTTTGAGTTCTGGAAAGAAGAACGCCAAAGATGGTGGAAATCTGTCGGCCTTAAAGACAAAGATATGATTTTCCGCGAACATGGTCAGGATGAGCTTGTTTTCTATTCTCAAGGTACATTTGATATTGAATATCAATTCCCTTTCACAGCCCCAGGCTATGGCGAGCTTGAAGGCGTGGCGTACCGTACAAATTACGATTTGACACAGCATCAAGAAGGCTCAAAAACAAAAATGGAATATATTGATCCGATGGATCCTAAGAACAGATATATTCCACATGTTATTGAACCCGCCGCCGGTTTAACACGCGGTGTACTTGCGCTACTTTGTGACGCATACACTGTTGATGAAAACCGCCCAAGCGGCGTCTTTTTAGATTTCACACCAGCCATGGCGCCTAAGAAAGCGGCTATATTACCGCTGACAGCTAAAGGTGAACACCCTGAGATAGCAACCAAGCTATATCTGGAACTTCGTAAGCATTACGCTATTGACCTTGATATCAAACAAAACATTGGTAAGCGCTATGCTCGTCAGGATGAGATCGGCACACCTTATTGCTTTACCATTGATGACGATACAGTAGCCAATGGCACTGTTACCGTGCGCGAACGAAACACTATGGCACAGGAACGCATCCATATCGACAAAGTGCTCGACTACTTGCGCGAAAAAATAGATGGATAAGGTGGGTAAATGAGCCTGCGTAAGACCAAAACAGTCAACAAACCTCATGATGAGGATAAAAAGTTTCTGCAAGGAACGCGAAATTATATGGCGGATTTTATCCGCTCTATCCGTATCGGTATGGAATTCCACAAAGCCGTATTCAAGCTCAGAAACACGTCAAACTGCGTTACTTTCTTCGGCTCAGCCCGTTTTGATGAAAATCATGAATGGTACAAGCTTGCCTATGATACAGCGTATAAGCTCGGCAAAGAAGGATACAGCATTATGACAGGCGGCGGGCCAGGCATTATGGAGGCGGCCAATCGCGGCGCACATGATGCAGGTGCTCCGTCCATCGGTTGTTCGATCCTTCTCCCATTCGAGGAAGAAGAAAATCCTTATACATCTTTAGACGTACACTTCCATTACTTCTTTGTCCGTAAAATGATGCTGATGAAATACTCACGCACATTCGTTATGTTTCCGGGTGGCTTTGGCACCATGGATGAGCTATACGAGGCGGCGACCCTCATGCAGACTGGCAAGATCGACGATTTCCCGATGATTTTTATGGGTAAAGAATACTGGCAGCACTTTAATACATTTGCCAAAAACGCATTCCTTGAGAACAACACTATTAGCCCTGAGGATATGCATTATCTAAAATACGTAACAGATAACGCCGATGAGGCTGTCGATATCATCCGCACAAACTCAACTGCGGACACGACCACTAAGGAAAACTAGACAGGGCCGCCTTGGCGTGTTGGTACATTTGGCAAGTGTGCCGTACGTGCTTTAGATTCTTCAATATCCGGATTAACACAATATTTTCCAACATATGTTTTAGGATGACCTGGATTGATTTTGCTATACTCACCGCCAACGAGCCATCTTAAGAACCACGATTTATGCCAGTTCTCTTTATTAAAGCCAAAAGCATAGACAGGTACGCTTAGTGCCGCCAAATCCGGCAATTCTTTTTGTACAGTGCCAAGGGCGCGGCGTTGGTTTGGCGCGAAAGTAATAATAGACACAGAATTGAAATCCGCTAGAACATCGCGGCAGTTAGCAATATTAGCGCCCGTATGCTTACTTTCTTCTTCAACAAAGATAATATCTTCTGCACGCACACCCATGGCGATCATTTCATCACGCATATATGCCGCTTCCGTTTCCTTGGCACGGAAGTCTTGGCCTTTAGCCGTATCTAGTGCTTCATCAATGCGCCCTGTTAGCGCAAGCCATAGCATCACTAAAGGTTCTTTAACTTGCTGACCACCAGATATAATGATTTTATCGAAAGCGCCGAACTTGTAGAGCTCAACTGTCTGACGCGCGACAGTGCCCGAAATACTTTTACACCCTAAAACAAAGGCCGCATCCGTTTTCTTAAGCGGCATGTCATAGAATAAGTGTTCGTTTATCGCGTCAATTTTCTTACCCATTTAGCATTCCTTATGGCCGTTAATGAACGGAGAATATACACAATGCCCAAAATTATGACAAGAAAATTACTCCACCGTTACGGATTTTGCGAGGTTGCGAGGCTGGTCAACATCCGTGCCCTTCACAACGGCTGTATGGTAAGCCAAAAGCTGAACAGGGATGGTATATAGAATCGGTGCCACAAAGGGGTGAATATCCCCGAGGGTGATATTCCATTTATAATTACCTTTAAGCTTTTCTGCGCCTTCCTCATCCGAAATCAAGAAAACAAGCCCGCCGCGCGCGACTGACTCCTGTACGTTACTCGCTGTTTTTTCGAATAAAGGCTCGTTCTTGGCATTAGCCACCACTACAATCGGCACATTGTCATCAATCAGGGCAATCGGGCCATGCTTCATTTCCCCTGCCGCATAGCCTTCGGCATGGATATAGCAGATTTCTTTAAGCTTCAACGCGCCTTCTAATGCGATTGGATATTGCGAACCACGGCCCAGATAGAGGACATCTCTAGCCTGTGCGACTTCACGGGCGATTTTAAGGATCGCCTCGTCATGATTGAGGATATCTGCGGCCACGGCTGGAATAGCTCTGAGTGAACGGGCCATTTCTTTAAGCTCTGCATCTGAAATAGATTGGCGTTGTTTGGCCAACGCCAGTGTCAAACATGCGAGCGTCGTATATTGCGTTACCGTCGCCTTCGTTGAGGCCACAGCGATTTCAGGTCCGGCCAGCGTACGGAGAACAAAATCACTTTCGCGCTCAATTGTGCTTTCAATCGTATTCACAATCGAAATGATTGTCTGGCCCTGCTTGCGGCAATAACGCAAGGCTTCAAGTGTATCTAGTGTCTCCCCGCTTTGTGAAACAAAGATACAAACGCCGCCCTCAGGCAGTGGCGCTTCGCGGTACCTAAATTCCGAGGCGATATCAACTTCACATGGGATACGCGCAATTTGTTCCAGCCAATATTTCGCCAAAAGCGAAGCATAATAGGAGCCGCCGCAAGCAATCAGCGTAAGACGCGTCGCTTTTTCCATCGACTTAACCACGCCCTCAGGCATCGTGATCTCACCCGTTGCTGGATTAATAAATGAATTGAGCGTATCGCCGATAACCGTTGGCTGCTCATAGATTTCTTTGAGCATAAAATGCGGGTATTCGCCCTTACCCGTCGTCGCACCGCTTTGCGCCGTCACGCGAATTGTACGCTCCACCTGTACGCCTTTTGGATCAAATATTTCTGCGCCACTTCTACTCAAGACAACACGGTCTCCATCTTCTAGGAAGCATATATTTTTTGTCAGTGGCGCCAACGCATATGAATCAGATGCCAGATACATCTCACCCTCACCGTACCCTACGGCGAGCGGTGTACCTTGGCGTGCGCCAATCATCAGGTCTTTTTCACCAGCAAAAAGGATTGCTAATGAGAAAGCCCCTTCAAATCGATCCAGCGCCTTAAACGCCGCGTCTTTTGGCGACAAGCCTTCATTCAGGTATAGGGTAATAAGGTGGGCGATGACTTCTGTATCTGTTTCAGATTCAAAGACGCGGCCTTTTTCCGTGAGTTCTTTTTTCAGTGAAACATAGTTCTCGATAATACCGTTATGTACCACAGCTACTTTATCCGTAGCGTGAGGGTGCGCATTTTCCGACGAAGGAATGCCATGGGTAGCCCAACGTGTATGCCCGACACCTGACGTCCCCGCAATAGGAGAGTCTTCGAGCACCTCATCCAGATTTGCCAATTTCCCCTTAGCGCGGCGGCGTTGTATCTGGCCATCAACAAGGGTCGCAATGCCAGCTGAATCATAGCCTCTATATTCAAGGCGTCTTAAGCCCTCCACTAATAATGGCGCCGCTTCCTTCTCCCCCAAAATACCAACAATACCGCACATACTCTGCTACCTTTTATAAATATTTATTATCTTTGATGATTTAAGCCTAGAGCGTCACCGCCCAGCTGTAACCTCACAAAATATTGCGAATCCTTACAACCATCTTGACATTTTTACATTATAGGAATATATTCATAAACCATAAACACCACCACTGCGCCCTCAGCGCAGTTTTTTTATGCCTAAAATATATGGAGTTCCTTACATGGCAAATTTTCATTCGCATAAAAGGTATTGGCAGAGCCCTTAACGGTTTCAAGAAGCTTAAAAAAATTGCACAGCATGCGGAAGCACCATTCCGAGAGTTTTTGGATGCATATTACGAATATCTGTTAGTAAGAAATCATTATTTAGAAATGAAAAAGGACCAGAAATATTATGATATTGAAATCAAAAAAACTCAGCAGATCATCACATCTTTAAGGACCGCGCTTCAAAATTGCCATAAATCATCGTGACGCAGCTTCTTTTCGGAGCTTTTCTTTCCAATCAAGAACCAAAAAGTAAAATTCTTTCTCATCTTTCTCATTGAAAGAAAAACCTGTGATGTCCATAAGCGCATCACACATTTTAAAGTAAATTTTATCCTCGTTTCGAACAGCACAGTATTTTTGGGCGAGCTCATAAATTTCGCTTGAAGTTTTTGAGCATAACTCAATTGCCCAATCTTTTTGTTCGTGACGCAGCTCCTTATAAGAAATATTAGAGTCAGAATATTTGTCTATATATTCAATACATTTGGAGTCTTTTCTATAAGCCGAAAAAAAGTATAGATACCGATATCTATAGTACGCCAAACTAATTTTTTTATAGTCCGCTTTGTCTTGCTTACTCAAATAATCACCAATGACAATAGCGTAAGAAGGCTCAGGATTCTTCCAAAAAAGCTGGGAAACAATCGAGACATATTCAGCTTCATAATTCCCGTCTGATTGCTTTATATCACTACCTAAGAAAGCGATATCTACATCCAGATCACGATCTATATAACTTTGCATCCAGCATAGTTTTTCGTCATCACTAAAAAACGGCCAAGCCTCGTATGGAAGAGGCGCACTTTCCTCTTCTGTAGACGATGCCTGTATATAGCGCTCAACCTTTTTATCAAATGACGCAGGGCATTCTAATGTGTACAGACCATAATCCAGTGGTTCGCCATGTTTAATGTCTACTGGCAACCAACTCACAAGAGATAAGGCCTGCAATAAAACTATAATGGTTTCCATGGTACTACGTACCTCTATTTCTTTGACTTATTGCGGTCTTTCGCCCAGCCTGATAGAAGTTTGCCGCGCGTACGGGCAATCACGAGAGACTCTTTTTCGACATCTTCGGTTACAGCAGACCCCGCCGCAATATAGGCGCCCTCACCTACGGTTAGCGGTGCAATCAATGTTGAGTTAGAGCCGATAAAAGCACGGTCCTTAATGATAGTCTTGTGCTTATTAATACCGTCATAGTTACAAATAATCGTTCCTGCACCAATATTGACGTCTTTATGGAGGACTGCATCACCCAAATAGGTGAAATGCTTGGCTTTCGTCCCTTTGCCTATTGTCGAGCGGTTCACCTCGACGAAGTTGCCCACCTCTACATTCTCAGACAAATTCGTGCCGGGGCGTAGACGGGCAAATGGCCCAATTTTGCTGTTCGCACAGATATATGATCCTTCGATATGGGAGAAGCCTTTGACGATACAGCCTTCTTCAACCGTAACGCCTTCACCGAAAATCACGCTTGGTTCAATCGTGACATCCGCCGCAATTTGCGTGTCAGCAGCAAAATACACCGTAGCAGGGTCTTGCATTGTTACCCCTGCATCCAAAAACTTCATACGCTGGCGATTTTGAAAAATCATTTCAAGCTCAGCGAGTTGGTCGCGCGTATTAACGCCAAGCAGGCTTTCATCATCGCCCTCGACGACGACGGAAACACGACCCTCTTCTTTCGCAATAGCAATCAGGTCAGGAAGCAAATATTCTTTTTGCGCATTATCATTGGATAATTTCTCAATCCATGTGTGAAGACCTTCGCCGTCAAAACAGTACACACCGCCATTACACAAGCTAATCGCTTTTTGCGCATCCGAAGCATCTTTTTCTTCGACAATGCACTCGACATGGCCTTCGTCGCTTAAGACTATACGGCCATAGCCTGTCGGCTCATCTGGCATCATCGCCATAATTGTTGCGGCTGGATTATCCCCTTGCGCATGACGCGCGGCTAAGTCACCGAGCATATCCGCCGTAATCAGCGGCACATCACCAGAGAGCACCATCACTGTGCCCTTAAAATCTTTAATCTCAGACAGCGCAGTTTTAAGCGCATGGCCTGTACCAAGGCGTTCTTTTTGGATCACTACTGTATGCGGCTTTGCCGCTTCTTCCACCGCAGGCACGTCAGGGCCAACAACACATATTATATGCTTAGGTCTCAACGTTTCTGCCGTATCAATCACATGATTAAGGAGCGGTTTATGCGCTATTTTATGCAACACTTTAGGGATAGAAGAACGCATTCTCGTTCCCTTGCCTGCCGCCATAATTACGATGCTAAGATCCTTTGTCATCCCTTTAAATTACAGCGTTTGGATAAATTATCAATTTATTTATTTTTCGATCCATTCTTAACGTTTTGTTTAATAATTTCAGACATATTACATAACAAGAACGACAAAAACACGGGAAAGGACGGGCGTTAGATCATGGAAATGAGTGTGAAACAATTCTTAGACAAGACCGGCTTAAATGAAGACCTTCACCCCGGCGAAATCAAATTTAAAAAACATATCGGCGAAAAAGAAAGCAACAGCTATACCGTCGTTTATGACTGGAAATCAGATCCGGCTAAAATTCGCGTTGAAGTACGCCCTGGGCTTTCAGGATATATGCCGCTGGCAAAGGATTTAAAGAAATATGCATTATGGCTTCAGACCGAAAACTATGTCGAGTTTGAACCAGAAACAATTCACTAATCCGTAAGAGAAGAATATGAGCAATAGAGGCTCATTGTGGGAGGCTAAAAATGGCAAATAAACAAAAAAAACATAACGATGATGATGCAATGGCAAGCAAAGGCAAAGTCACGGGCGGTAAATGGATGGGCCGCGTAATCGAGGCTGCGCAGAGACTGTCATATAATGTTGGTATGGGCGTTGGTGCTGCCTCAGCAGGCGGTAAAATGCTCATCAGCGACCTAATGAATGCCATTAAGGAATTGGCAACAGATCATGTTTCGGATGCACACAAAATCGGCGCATCTATAGCAGGCAATGCCGGGGCTCATGTGGAGAAGCTTGCTGGGCTAGGGCAAAAGCCCTATGCCAGCAATGATAGTCCAAGCATCGGCGGGCAGCTTGCAAACGCTTTTAAGGCCGGCGCGCGCGATGGCGAAAAGAAAATGCGCGGCCTGAAACGGGCAAAGAATAACGCTAAAACACAGTTTTCTTCTGCTTAAGCATAAAAAATTAATTTATCTCCAAATAAATAATAAACAGATGAACCAGACTCTTTTAAAAAAGTGTCTGGTTTTATCTTGCGCGTGTCTGTTCCTTCATTTCATTGTTTTACATAATTATTTCTTGCAATGCCTATGATTTTAGGGTAATAATATAAACCTAATACAACAATTTTGACGTAAGTGAGAATGACTATGGGTCTAAAAGATGTAAAAAGTATGTGTATCGCTGGTTTTGGTCTTGCCACCGCCGCGCTTGGCGGTTGTGCCTCAACCGGCCATGAAGTGCCTTACACAGGAGACACATTCCCAACATTCCACGGCGCATATAATCAATCCGCATCCAGCCCTTATAGTACATTGTCTTTTGCCGATAGCATGCTTGATCATTTTTTCCGCATGAATCCGGCTGGCAGTCCGGGCCGCTTGGAACTCGCACGTTTGGTTCGCCAGAACACCGTGGATGTATATGTGCCAACAACCCAGTTTTATACTAATGACCGCGGCGAAGTCACACGCCAATCTATCCGCCGCGCCTCTGTCTGGAACCCTGATACTCAGGAGCCTTTAAAAATCACACGTGAGGGCGGTTTCTATATTCTAGCGCACCAGAGTAATGATGAAAATCTGGATGGCTTCCCTGCATTCGCAGCTCTTACAGAAGGAAGACATGTTCAGCCAGCCGCTCAGATGCGCTTATCAAAGCCTTATGAAATACAAAAATGCGAAACAACCGGAAGAGCTGCACTGGAAAGAAATGAACAACGTTTGGGAAGTCTTGAATCAATAACACCACGTGAAGCTTTCTCCATTCTCGCAGCACAAACTGCTATGGCATATTACACTGTTGAACGCTATGCGGAAGATTACTATATTAGAAACAGTTTGCCGCAAGACCTTAATATTGCCGCAAATATCATCGAATATACACGTCCCTATTCATGCGTTAAAGAGCCAGGTAGTAGATACCGCGTACGCGATGGTGTCGTCTCTTCGATGAACGAATACAACCCTAGAAGACACACCCCATATGGCACACGGGAACAACAAACGGACATGTACTACAGCTATAATGTAAGCATTGCCTATGGTGCCCAACCTCCTGCGCCTAGCCGTCCTTAAATTGCTTTGCTTTTACTATTTAGCGTTTTAGAAGCTCCAGAATAACGGGATGACCAACATCGCGACAATCCACATGATGATATTCATGGGGACACCGACGCGCAGGAAGTCCGTAAACTTATAGCCCCCTGCCGCATAGACAAATGTATTTGTCTGATAACCAATCGGTGTCGCAAAACTGGCTGAAGCGGCCATCATCACCGCGACAATAAAAGGCTTAGGATCAAGACCCAATGTATGGGCCATACCAATCACAATGGGCGTCATCACAATCGCTACGGCATTATTGGTGATGATTTCTGTTAAAAAGGACGTCAGCAAATAGACAATACCCAAAATAACAACAGGCCCAAGTGGTTCGATATATTGGACGGCTGTCGTGACGAGAAGCTCCATTGCCCCTGACTTTTCCATCGCCATACCAATACCGAGCATCCCGAAAATCAGCATCAATATCTTCCACTCAATCGCTTTATAAGCTTGCTCAGGCGTTACACAGCCACTCAAAATAACCGCCATCGCACCAATAAAGGCTAATCCCGCAATCGGCATGATGCCAAGCGCACTGAGCACAACAACGCCGATAATCGTTGCAACTGAGATAATCGCTTTTGTCAGGCTAAACGACACCTGACGTATTTGTGTCGAGTTTAACAAGCCTTCCGTTTCAAAAAGACGCTGCAAGTCATCCTCTTCACCTTCCAAAACGAGCGTATCCCCCTCTTTGAGGACAACGCTCCCTAAGTCACTCGAAATGTTTTTTTCATTTCTATGGATAGCGATAGCAAAACAGCGATAGCGATAGCGAAAGCGTACATTCTTAAGCTGGCGGCCAATCAGGTTTGAATTCGGCCCAATTACACCTTCAGAAATAGTGACAGAACGTGTCGGCAGAGCGTCGGAAAAATGCGCACGCTGGGGATCAAAATCGACACCGATATGTTTACTCAACTCCACAAGCTCATCCTTAGCCAGTTTAAAGACAAGAATATCACCGGCCTCAAGCGGAATATTCCGCAAATGCGACACCGATTTCGGTGCAGTTGACGGAATGTCCTCTTCATCTTTTTTGAAATTCGATAATAAGGCGGCTAAGGCATCATTAAGACCATAACGGTTACCGCGGTCTTTACGGATCAAATCAATAATTTCATAGTCTTCCCCTTGCGTGAATTGAACTTCATTAAGTGTTTTACCAATAAGGAGTGAGTCTACGGGAATAATAGCCTCAGCCACAAAGCGTTTACGCTGAACCTCTTCATCCACTTGATCTTTAGGCGGCATACGTTCCGGCAACAAAAAACGCCCCATCAGTGCCATAAAAGAAATACCTGCAGCTGCCATTAACATGCCTGGCCCTGTGATCTCAAACATCTGCATTGCTGGCATACCATGAGCCTGAGCCACTCCGTCCACAAGGATATTTGTAGACGTACCAATAAGCGTACAGGCACCGCCCATAATCGCTGTGTAAGAAAGGGGTATCAAGAACCTTGAGGGGTATTGCTTCATTGATTCTGCCAAACGAATAACCACAGGCGCAAGAATAATAACCACAGGCGTATTATTCATAAATGCCGAAACCACCATGACAAATATGAGTAGCGCAAAAATACCTGTAACCGCACTTTTGTTAGATAGTTTGAGCAAGGTCTGACCAATATAGTCGATCACCCCTGTGCGATCTAACGCCGCAGAAATAATGAACATACAAGCAATCGTTGCAGGTGCGCTATTTGAAAAGACGGAGAGCACATCTTCTGTGTTAATAATACCGGCCAGAAGCAAGGCCATCATCCCTGTCATAGCAACGATATGTGGCCCCACCACTTCTTTCATGAAGGCGATAAACACACAAAATAAAACCGCGAAAGCAAAAATAATCTCGAATTCAGCCATGGATAGTCATTCCTTTTATAAAAAAATTGCCGACCCTGAGCCTATTGAGGGTCAAATTCACTTAAGTTCTTAAGACCAACACGGAAGGTAAAACTTGTCTCACTTTCACCAGAGGATTCATCTGTGAAATTACGCTCAACATTGAAGGATAGAACATAACATTCTGCCCTGTAATCAACCCCAACATTCGATTGTAGCAACCCTGTTTTATCAACGCCCAGATCGTAGATCACATCGCCATGCACGCGCCAATTATCGTTCAGGTTCAAATAGCCACTGGAGGCGATCTGTTCACGGCTTTGCGTAAATCCTGTCCCTGCAACAGCATCAAGAAAGAAGTAATAGGTCGACAAGCCAAAACGGTCACCATAATAGCCCGCATTAACCTCATGACGGCGGGATTGCCAATTCCGCCCATCATATTGAAAACGGTAATTTAAGTCATAATCATCAAAGAAACGGGCGCGGACCGCACCAACGACATCGGAGGATTGATCAGATAAGCCAGACCCTTTTGAAAATGGATTACCCTGCTCTTGAAAACGGTAAGATTGCCCCAAGAAAACATCACCGAAGTTTCCACTATCGTCATAATAGCCCGTACGTATGCCGTACGTTGCTCTAGAACTATCTTCAATGCGGTCCAGACCTGTAAAACGATCTGCTTCAAAAAGGTTCGTCACATCCAATAATGTATCGGCACTGTCCTCATTTGGTATTGCCGCCTCTTCAGCCAAATTAGGCGCTAATGTCAGGGCTGCCATAGGTTCGACCATGACTTTCCCACCCTCAACAGGCTTTGCCAACGGCAAAGATGACACTGTATGTAATCTTGGGAAAATACGGGTTTCCTCATCCGTATTGTCTACGGCGGGGTCCAGATTTAGCGGGTCAATATCCCGCGTAAAGAACGCATCACCGCGTAAACTCGCATTGGTCGTCGTCACAAGCCCTATTGGCGCAATAAATTGACGCTCCCAATCCGCTTGTCCAACAAAACGTGTGATATCTAGCCCCTTACCGTCTCTATACAAATTAAGAGCCGACCCCTGTACGCCCCAGCGCCCCCCTAATGTGTCTCCTGGATCACCATACATTTCACCTTCTATCATCGGCAAAATAAAAGGTTGGTCCTGATTAGCAAAACGAGTGACACGTGTATCTTGAAAAGACAACATCCGCGCTCGTCCATAACTTCGATTACCAAAGCGCTCTGCAAATAGTTGTGAGGTTAAGACATCTTCATTGTTTATGGCATCGTCAAAGTCATACTGACGCAAATATTGATCATCCGTTGTCAAATTGACATCCAGTCCGCTTCGCCAGTTTTCATTCATATCCCATCTGGCTTCAGAGAAAACATGACCACGGAAGTCATCATCACGGACAACATTCACACCGCCGACACTATCTGTACGGCTTGAGCTTGTTGCGCTTCCTTCAATATTAAACACGGCTGGCCCAAAATTCTGTCTATATTCGAACGTTCCTACAGCATTTTCCTGCGTTGTCGCCATCACGCCAAGAGTGGCATCTTTGTCCTCATCCAGTGCAATATAATAAGACTGGTCCCAAAAAGCCCCCAATTGAGAGCGATAGCCAAAAGAGGGTTTAAGCAACCCGCTTTTTTGCGTTACCGTACCATCAGGGTGACGGAAATACGGTGTATAGAAAACAGGAACGCCGCCAACCTCAAAACGGGCATTTTTATAAGAGATTGTCTGGTCCTCTTTATCCCATGTGACCGTTGAAGCTTTAATTTGCCATGCTGGATCTTTTTCTTTTCCGTCTTTACCCGCAACCTCCAACATCTCTTTTTCAGATTCCATACACGGTTTACAAGGCGTGTATCGCGCATCTTTAAGCACAATTTTATCCCCTTGCTTGCGTGTCTGGCGTGCCCAAATACGGCTATCATCCACAAGTTCTGCTTTAAGCTGTCCAATCACGCCATCTTTAAGCTTATTGCGCAAAACAATATAGTCAGACTCAAAGCGATCTCCGGTATTTTCAATGAATACGACATTCCCACGTGCCTCTACTTTGTCTTCGGCAATAATGTAGCGAAGAGAGTCAGCTTTTAAGATGCGGCCTTCTTGAACAAGTTCCACATTACCTTTAGCACTGAGAACCTCGCCGTCTTTTTCGTATTGAACGCTATCGGCAACGAACTCAACCGGCACTTTTGGTTGTGCCAGAAAAGTATTTTCCTCTGCCCGAGCCTCAAATACGCCGCCACCTAAGATTGTGGCCGCTATCAGACTATATTTTAACAACCGCTTCGTTTTCATCGCACTCATCTTAACCGTTTTGGGCAGGCTAGGCCATGCCCTTTTATTTTCCGCTAAATTATTTTATTTACGACAATAATCTTGTATAATAAACAGCTATTCGGGTGTATAAGGAATTTTTTGTAATTTATTTTAGGGATCAATAATGGCGGATAGTAATACAGGTGACGAGGAAACCCTAGCAATTATGCTGTTTATGGTTGTGATTGCTGGTGCGATTTTTCTGTTATGGGTCGCCTTTCACGCCCAGATTTCGCAAGGGATAATTTATCTTCGCCAGGCGGAAATGTATGTTGCATCCCATTGGGTAGAAGATGATTACCGTCTTAACCTTAAGGCAACGCCGGAAATGGGCGATCTAGTCAAACGCCACGGCAGACAACTTAAAGACCCGCGCGTCTTTGACGCTTGGCGCGAATACCTCCCTAATGCGCGCGGTAAAACCTTCAAATTCAAAGACTTTAAACACGTCACCGAGTTGGCCCTCACACCTTATAAATATATTGTTGCTGGTATATTTGCGCTCTTTGCCTTCTATACTTTCTTGCGCGGCCCGACAAGCTGGTTCAAGAGCAAGTTTACCGTAGACACACTCATTGGCGAACAAGCTAATAACTTTCCACACATTACACCTTTCATTAATTTTGACCCGTCCAAGATGGATGCCCGCGCGCCCGGTGATCCCGTACCTGAAGATTTGCCTGTTTTTGCTGAAGCACTCGGACCGGAAGAATGGATTGCATTTAATAAAATTCCTCTGCCAGACGGCAAGCTGGATCGAGATATGGCCAAAAAAGCTTTTGAAAAACAACTCGGTAACCGATGGAAGGGACCACGCGCCCTCAAACCCTATCAGCAGATTATTCTTGCCGCCTTCTGTCTTAAGTCCGTGCGTAAACGTGATGAGGCTGATGCCTTATTAGGCCGCCTTGCAAGATGCTGGTCTCAAAAAGACGGTCTTCAGTTGAACAAAGACCCGAATATACGCAGCTTTGCTGTAAAAATTTTACGAAACAAGAAAATGTCTGAAAACATCATTAAAGTGATGAAGCAACATGCCTATGAAACAACGGCTCTTCTCCGCGCCCTTGATTTTGCACGGTCTGAAGGCGGTGTATTAGCGCCAGCACAATTCTTATGGCTCCGCGGCTATGACCGTAATCTTTGGTATGCCCTGAATAATCTCGGCAAGAATTCATACCACACAGAAGCCCTTGCCGCGATGGCGCATTATAAG
>PALX01000048.1 GCA_002710775.1 Micavibrio sp.
AAATGAACCTTGTACAAGCGCTTGAGCAATCATGTGATACGTATTTCTATGAAATTGCTGTTGATATGGGGATTGATAAAATCGCCGATATGGCTCGCCGTCTTGGCCTTGGTGTTAAGCTGGACTTTGACCTGAAGGAAGAGAGAGAAGGGCTCATTCCTAGTGAACGTTGGAAGCTTGGGCATATCGGTACGCGCTGGCAAAAAGGGGATACGGTTGTTGCGGCCATTGGGCAGGGCTATATCCAAACAACCCCGTTACAATTAGCTGTTATGGAAGCGCGGCTCGTTAATGGTGGCTATGACGTGAAACCATGGGTTGCGGATAAGGTTGGTATGTTTGATCGTCACCCCTCAAGCTGGCCTAAAATGGATGTATCGCAAAAGCATTTAAAATATGTGCTTGAGGGAATGAACCGCGTTGTAAACAATCCTAAAGGTACAGCGTACGGATCGAAAATATGGGACGATAAATACAGTTTCGGTGGGAAAACAGGAACAGCACAGGTCCGCCGTATCACGACAGCTCAGAGACAGGCTGGTGTCAGGCAAGAAGACTTGCCTTGGAGGCATCGTCACCATGCATTGTTTGTCGGTTTCGCTCCTGTTGATAATCCGCGTTATGTCTGTGCCACAGTCATTGAGCATGGTATTGGTGGTTCCTCAACGGCAGCACCTTTAACTAGAGATATTTTGCTTAAAGCGCAAAAACTGAAAATCGCTGAGAATAAAATTTTTAATCCTTTCGCTGAAAAAGCCAAAGTAGATCAAAAGAAAGCCTAATTGTCATGAATATGAGTTTATCTAGCAGGCAAGAAAATATGGGATTGTGGGATAAGATCACACAACTCAATCTTGGACTTATTTTCCTGATATGCCTGACGGCTAGTATTGGCTTTCTAGCTCTTTATTCAGCGGCAGGAGGGAGTATGTCACCTTGGGCATCAAAGCAGATGGCGCGTTTTGCTGTCGGTTTTGTGATGATGATTGTGATTGCTTTGATTGATATTCGCTGGTGGCAACGGCTTTCTTATTATGCTTATGCTGGGGGCCTTGTTTTGCTGGTTATTGTGGAAGTAATGGGGGCTGTCGGTATGGGGGCGCAGCGCTGGATTAATCTGGGGTTTATACAGCTTCAGCCGTCAGAGCTTATGAAAATCGCGACGATCATGATGTTGGCACAGTATTTTCACGCGAAGACATTGGAGGATATTCGTAATGTGAAGAATCTGATCTGGCCGACATTGATTGTCTTAATGCCTGTTGGCCTTGTTATGCTTCAGCCTGACCTCGGGACATCCTTGATGATTATGATGGGGGCGGGGGCTATCTATTTTATGGCAGGTGTGTCTCTTTGGCTATTCGCTATCGTTATAGGTCTGGGGTTGGCGTTCATTCCTATCGCATGGTTCTTCTTGCTTCATGACTATCAAAAGCAACGCGTTTTGACGTTCCTTGATCCTGAGCGCGACCCTTTGGGCGCAGGGTATCATATTACTCAGTCAAAGATTGCTTTAGGCTCAGGCGGGTTTGACGGTAAGGGCTTCTTGAACGGCTCGCAAAGTAGGTTAAATTTCTTGCCGGAAAAGCAAACAGATTTCATTTTCACACTTTGGGCAGAAGAATGGGGCTTTATCGGTAGCGTCTTTATTCTGCTGTTAATGATGTTGATCTGCGGCTATGGATTCTTTATTGCTATGCGGTGCCGTTCAGGCTTTGCACGCCTGATGGCGATGGGGCTTTCAGTGAATTTTTCACTCTATGTTTTTATTAATATTGCCATGATTATGGGGGTTATTCCCGTCGTGGGCGTGCCATTACCGCTTGTTTCATATGGCGGTACAGCGATGCTTGCCGCACTGGCGAGTTTTGGGCTGATCATGTCAGCCAATATTCATCGCAGTACAAAGTTACCGCGTTATCCTTAAAAGAAATTATTGCGGTGTAAATTGTCTTTGGTCTTTGCGAATAGCTTCGAAATTCCATTGAGGCTCAACATATTTCAGGTCATTCCCGAATAAGCGCTTAGCAGAAGATATAGCGACATCAGAGGATTCGCCATTGGAGGGAATGCTGATAGTAATATCCCCTGAGTAACTTTCTTGCAATAGACATCTATCCCGTCCCAAGTCATCACAGATCGCTTTGGCAACGTCAGAAGGGTCTCTTTCTACGCCATCTTTAAATGCCAGAATGAGTTCAATACGATCTTCTTGAATTGTGCCAGTAAGCGGCGCAATCTTTATCTCATTATTTGTTTCTGTAGCTGAAGGTTGTGCGGTATTTGGTTCTTCTTGCTGTTGACCAGGGTATTTAACCGGGAGGTCGTTTACTTGGTCACAGGCGGCGAGTAGTAGTGTTGATGCGATAATGGATAGGCGTAAATTCATAATAAATCTCTTTTTTTGTTTCTTGTCATAAACATCTAATGTTTCTGCGTTAAAATGCAAGAAAAAAACAATTCCTTTTTTAAGTATTTTTAGTTTCCTTGACTTTTTCATAACGCATTTGTCATAGTCTAAGGCATGCTTATTAGAAAATTTGAAGAAAACGATATACAGCGCCTGATTTGTTGGGCTGGTGAAAATCAACACCTTGTTGAGAATATGGCCGCAACCATGGGGGATGGGGATTACTTGTCACAGGCAAAGCGTTTGCTTGAAAAGTTTGAACAAAGCGCAAAGCCTTTATCTGAGGATGAAGGACAAGCACAGGTGGATAGAGTGGTGTACCTCGCCTTGTACCGCGATAAAGTGCCTGCTGGTCAAGTTCACCGCCAAGGCCCGTTGGGTATCGCAACGGTTAAATTTATACGTGACGGAAATGGTGAGCAGTCCCATATCTCATATGTTTTTGAAGAAGACAGCAATACGCCTGAGAACCGTGAAACGGTTACCAACCAATCTTTCGAAAGCTATACAGAATCTGTTGTTAAGCGGGTTTTAGCTCTTTAAAGAAGGCTCTAGGCAGCAACTTCGTTGTACTCAACATTCTTTTCTCTAAGAAGCTCTTGGAGTTCGCCGCTTTCATACATCTCGCGGATGATGTCACAGCCGCCAATAAACTCATTTTTAACGAAAAGCTGAGGGATTGTTGGCCAGTTATTATAATCCTTAATACCTTGACGAATTTCATTATCAGCCAAAACATCAACGGATTTAAACTCAACACCAAGAATGGATAAAATTTGTACAACAGCGGCAGAAAAACCACATTGCGGAAATACTGGTGTGCCTTTCATGTAAAGCACAACATCATTTTCTGTAAGGTCTCTTTTGATTCTATCAAAAACTACACTCGCCATATCCCTAACTCCTTTTTATTTATTATTATTATAGGTTTTTATATTTTTATTATTACCCTTATATCATTTTGGGAGGGAGGTATGCAACATTAGCGCGTGTAATTCTCCGCCCATTTTATCGCCAAGAGTTTTATAGACCATTTGATGTTGTTGAACACGGCTTTTACCTTCAAAAGAAGGGCTTGATATATAAGCAGCGTAATGATCGCCATCGCCGCGCAAATCTTCGATACGGATTTCTGCGTCTGGTAGACCGGCCTTTATCATGGCTTCTATGTCGTCTGCATTCATCGGCATAAATTTATCTCCTTATTTCACTTTATTCATATAATCTGGCAACCAGTTTTGGTGGATGCTTTGTAGCTCAGAAACTTGAATAGCTTTATTAGGCAATGTTAGTGCCGTGCCTTTGGTTTTTCCAAGGATCGTGCCTTCGATTTTGCTAGGCTGTGCCGTCGTAATGACATAGCGCGCCTGATCTTCACCAAAGAGTAAGGCGGCGCTTTCAGCTAAATCAAGCTCAGCGCCTATGCCAGAGGCAATCGCCATATCGGCGAGGGCGCAGAGCAAGCCACCATCCGAGATATCATGACAAGCGGTGATAAGGCCTTGGTCAATAAGCGAGCGAATATATTCACCGTTCTGTCTCTCAGTTTCTAAATCAACATGTGGCGCCGAGCCTTTTTCTTCGCCAAAGACTTCACGTAAATAGAGTGACTGTCCAAGATGTGTGCCGTCAGCGCCAATGAGCATGATTGTTTCGTCTTCGGCTTGGAAAGCAAGTGGCATTGCTTTGGTAATGTCTTCGATTATGCCAACGCCGCCAATCACAGGTGTTGGCAAGATAGCTTGACCGTTTGTTTCGTTATACAGCGAAACATTTCCAGAGATCACAGGATAATCAAGCGCCGTACAAGCTTCGCCCATCCCTTTAAGCGCGCCAACAAACTGGCCCATAATTTCAGGCTTCTCAGGGTTGCCGAAATTAAGGTTGTTTGTCACAGCGAGAGGCGTTGCACCGCTGGCACATAAATTGCGATAGCTTTCGGCTACGATTTGCTTGCCGCCTTCATAAGGATCGGCGAAGCAATAGCGCGGCGTGCAATCGGAAGATGTTGCGAGCGCTTTGTTTTTACCCGCGCAAGGAACGCGCACGATAGCGGCGTCTGATTGTTCTGACATGTATTTGGTTTCACCGCGCACAAGGCTATCATATTGCTCCCAAATCCAGCGTTTGGAGACCATATCAGGGCAGTCCATGACTTTCTTTAATGCCTCAAAAGCACCGCCTTCTGGAAGAGGGTAATCATCTGCATTAATAGCATCTCTTTTCGGTGTCTCCACATGTGGGCGGTCATATTTGGGGGCTTTGTCAACCAGTGGCGGTACAGGGATATCACACCATGTCTTGCCATACATGTTCAGCTTTAAGCGCTGTGTGTCGTTAGTTGAGCCGATAATCGCAAAGTCCAAATCCCATTTATCAAAGACGGCTTTTGCTTTTTCTTCTGAACCAGGTTTTAGGATCATCAGCATACGCTCTTGGCTTTCCGAGAGCATAAGTTCATACGGGCTCATCTGTTCTTCGCGCTGTGGCACTTGATCAAGATCGAGTGTTACACCAATGCCGCCTTTATCTGCAATCTCCACCGATGAAGAAGTCAGGCCCGCCGCGCCCATATCTTGGATGGAGACAATAGCGTCTTGTTGCATAAGCTCCAGACAGGCTTCCAGAAGAAGTTTTTCGGTGAAGGGGTCGCCGACTTGAACTGTTGGGCGTTTTTCTTCTGAGGCATCATCAAATTCTGTCGAGGCCATTGTCGCGCCGTGGATGCCGTCGCGCCCTGTCTTGGCGCCGACATAAACCACAGGCATGTCAGGCTGAGCGCCAGTGGAATAGAAAATCTTGTCCTGATCGGCAAGGCCGATACACATGGCATTCACAAGCGGGTTTCCGTTATAGCTGGGGTGAAAATTCGTCTCACCCGCCACTGTTGGTACGCCCATGCAGTTACCATAGTCGCCAATGCCTTTAACCACACCCTTAACAATACGGCGTGTCTTTGGGTGCTTCGGGTCACCAAAGCGAAGGGCGTTAAGATTGGCAATGGGACGTGCACCCATCGTAAAGATATCACGCATAATGCCACCAACACCTGTAGCCGCGCCGTTATAGGGTTCAATATATGATGGGTGGTTATGGCTCTCCATCTTAAAAATCAGCGCCTGATTGTCACCGATATCAATGACGCCTGCATTCTCCCCTGGTCCTTGAATAACCCAAGGTGCTTTTGTCGGGAGTTTCGCAAGGTGAATGCGGGATGATTTATATGAGCAGTGTTCCGACCACATCACGGAGAAAATACCAAGCTCGGTAAATGTTGGAGCGCGCCCCAGAATATCAGAAACGAGATTGTATTCTTCCGTGTTCAGGCCAAATTCTTTACCGAGCGCTTCAGTTACAGCAGGCTCAGTAAAAGCAGGATGATTTTGCTCGTTTGTATCTAATGCTGTCTGTGTCATCTGATAATGCTTTCGAATAGTTTAAGACCATCTAGCTTTGTGTCCTGATGATCTCTGGTTGCGTTTTCAGGGTGGGGCATCATACCAAGAATGGTGCCGCGCTTATTGGTGATCCCTGCTATATCGGCTGTAGAACCATTAGGGTTCTCAGTATAGGTAAAAGCGATTTGATTATTATCTTGTATAGCCTTTAACCCCTCAGGGTCGATAAAGTAATTACCGTCCCCATGAGCAATGGGAATATCACGTAAGGTTTCGCCAGCCTCTAACCCTGTCATAAAACGGTTATCATTGCTTTGGACGTTCAAGCCAACTTTTTTGCAGTTAAATTTCAAGTGATTGTTGTGAAGGAGTGCGCCAGGAAGAAGCTCTGTTTCCATGAGCATCTGAAAGCCATTGCATACAGCAAAAAGCGGTGTGCCGTCCTTCGCCTGTTTTATGACTTCACGCATGATGGGGGAGTGTGCCGCCATGGCACCGCATCTTAAGTAATCACCGTGCGAAAATCCACCGGGGAGGACGATGAGATCAGGATTGCCGAGATCTGTTTCTTTGTGCCATACGATGTCTGGACGTTTACCCGTGACCGTTTCGAAAGCGTCGGCCATATCTTTTTCGCGGTTTGTCCCAGGGAAGTAAATAATTTTGATGTTCATAGAGATACAATAATGTCCACCACAGAAAAATAAACGTTTTTTTTATTGACATAATTTTTGGCCTTGTGTAAGTCAAATGATTATAAATAGAATAAATATTTGTAAGGAAATTTGTGCAGATTCAATCAAAACCAACACTCTATTTAAGCAAAGCTGGGCATGCAGTTATTGATAAAGTAAAAGGCGATTTTTTTGATGTTTGTCGTAACGATACCTATGATGTCCGTTCTAAAGCAGCTATCGTTTTTTTTGCGGCACATAATTTGGCTGCCATTATTCAGATGGATGTGAATGCGGCATTTTCAATCATAGGTGAGAAATTTAAACGCTTTTATTCGGAACTGAATGAAGTTGAAAGCAGGGACATGGAGCATGCTATGGTCACTGGCAGTAATTGGTTGTTAATAGAAGGGCAAAAGGAAGTTATTGTTGACGATAGCCTTTGTCACGAAGATGCTTTGGCTTGCGGACGTGTTTTTCTTGATACATTGAAAAGCCAAATGAGAAAAGCAGAATGGGACGAAAATACGGGGGATGCTGTAATGGCCGGATTAGTAGCTATGTCAGCTATCAGATTGGCGCAAAACATTGGGGTATCTAATGAAACCGCATATTTGGCTGTCCGCCACTATATGTGTGAGAATGGCGTGAATTGTAGTGAAAACGCTAGAAAAAAAGCGGCGACATTAATACAAAGTTTAGACGCTTAATAAGTTTTGCTTCATTATTGCGCAGTCCGCATCGGACTGCTATAGATGGAGCATGAATATTTCACGCAGAAACAAGATCTATGAAGGAAAAGCCAAAATCGTTTACGAAGGTCCGGAACCTGGAACGATTATCACGCATTTTAAAGACGATGCGACGGCTTTTAATGCTAAGAAAAAAGACACGATTAATGGTAAAGGGATTTTGAATAACCGAATCTCTGCGCATATTATGACGAAGCTAGAGGGTGTAGGGATTCCGACGCATTTCTTAAAAAGTCTCAATATGCGTGAACAGCTTTGCCGTCAGGTGGAAATTATTCCGATTGAAGTTGTTGTGCGTACAATCGCGGCGGGTTCTATCAGTAAGCGTTTGGGACTCAAAGACGGTACGGTTCTGCCGCGTCCTATTATTGAATTTTATTACAAAGTGGATGAGCTGAATGACCCGATGGTCAATGAAGATCATATCACGGCATTTGGTTGGGCGGACCCTTATGAACTTGAAGAAGTTGTAGGGATGGCGTATCGCACCAATGATTTCCTCTCTGGTCTGTTCTCAGGTATAGGTTTGACGCTCGTTGATTTTAAGCTCGAATTTGGCCGTATCTTCGGGGAATATGGCGAAGTTTATATTGTGCTGGCTGATGAGATATCACCGGATAATTGCCGCCTTTGGGATACGAAAACAGGTAAAAAGATGGATAAAGACCGCTTCCGTGAAGACCTTGGCGGCCTTATTGAATCGTATCAGGAAGTAGCGCGCCGTCTTGGGCTTGTGCCTGAGGGATTAATCGGCAAACAAGGCTTTAACGAAAAAATCGCTGAGAGCCTAGATGATATCGAAAATGAATTAGCGCGTGAGAGAAAACTTCGCGCCGTTAACAAAAATAAGCCAACAACGAAAGCATAGGTAAAGTCATGAAAGCCATTGTTACGGTTAATCTTAAAAACGGTGTTCTTGATCCTCAAGGAAAAGCAATTGCACATACACTTGTCGATATTGGATACCCTGAAGTTCAAGGCGCGCGCCAAGGTAAAGTTATTGAACTGGATTTGGCCGATGGCACACCGAAAGAAAAAATTGAGGAGATGTGTGACAAGCTCCTCGCTAATCCTGTGATTGAGAGCTACAGCATAGAGGTCGCTTAATTTATGCTCAAAACGCCCTTACATAAGCTGCATCAAGACCTTGGGGCTAAAATGGGCGAGTTTGCCGGATACGGCATGCCGCTTTTTTACGGCGAAGGTGTGATCGCCGAGCATAAATGGGTACGGGAATCTGCTGGCCTTTTTGATGTCTCGCATATGGGGCAAGTTAGCTTCGTCGGTAAGAGCGTACCGCAATTTTTTCAAAAACTAACCCCGTCATGGTTTGAGAATCTACCAGAATCTAAAGCTAAATATACGGTCCTAATGAATGAGCAGGGCGGCATCATCGATGATTTTATCGTGAGTAATATGGGCGAAGAGCATTTCTTTGCCGTGATCAATGCTGGGTGTAAAGACAAAGACATTGCGTGGTTTGAGAAGCACCTCCCTGAAGACATCGATATGCACGAGCATAAGGACCGCGCTCTGCTCGCGCTTCAAGGGCCAAAGTCTGAAACAGTTCTCAGCAGTGTGCTGAATCTTGATTTTTCTGCACTTGGTTTTATGCAAGCGAATGAATATGAGCACCCTGAGTTTGGGTTGCTGACGATCTCGCGCCTTGGCTATACAGGGGAAGACGGGTTTGAAATTTCAGTACTTAATCAATATGCGCCTACGCTGTGGAATGCTTTGCTCGAAAAAGAGGTCGTTAAGCCAATTGGCCTTGCGGCGCGTGATGGGCTGCGTCTTGAAATGGGATATCCGCTATATGGCCATGAACTGGATGAAACAACATCACCGATAGAGGCTGATCTTTCATGGGTTATTAGCAAGAACAACACTGATTTTATAGGTGCGGATAGAGTTTTAAAAGAAAAAGAAGTGGGCGTCACACGTAAGCGCTTCGGTATTAAATTGTTGGACCGCGGTGTGGCTAGGGAAGGCACGGAAGTTTTTTGCCATGAAGGAAAAAAGCTGGGTGTCATGACGAGCGGCGGACACTCACCTATTCTCAATGCCTCGGTAGGTATGGCGTATCTGGATGAGGCATGCCAGTCAGATACAGGTGTTTATGTGCGGGTTCGTAACCGTAATTTATCTGCGCGTATTGTGGATTTGCCGTTTATTGAGGCGCGCACAAAATCTAACGTAAAGAAACAAGCGAAGGAGAAAAGTAATGGCTGATGTTAAATATACTAAGGACCATGAAGTTGTAAAAATAGATGGAGATATCGTTTCCATCGGTATTAGTGAATATGCGCAAGACGCGCTAGGGGACCTTGTCTTCGTTGAGTTGCCGGATGTGGGCCGTACGCTGGATAAAAAAGAGGATTTCGCGGTGGTTGAATCAGTAAAAACAGCGGCGGAAGTGTATACGCCTGTTGCTGGTGAAGTCGTTGAGGTCAATGAAGCGCTGAATGATAATCTGGACCTTATTAAAGAATCTATCGAAAGCGGATGGATTGCGAAGATCAAAGTGAACGATGCTGATGCGTTGGCTGAACTGATGGACGAAGCAGCGTATAAAGACTACCTATCGAGCCTGTAAAAGTATGTTGCTTAAAAAAGTTTCTAATTTTTTGCAAAAAAACAAATGGCGTGCTTTGGCTGAGAAGGCGAAGGATAAGAAGAAGCTATCTGGTTTTTATAATGAAAATTACAAGCTTAGTGTTGATGGCGAAAATTATCTTTTTAGATTCCCAATGAAATCGGCTTTGATGATGGATCCGCGGTCATTTAAAGAGCAAGATATTTTATCTCTACTGGATGGAAAAGATATTGCTGTGCCGCGTATTTTATATGCTGAGGCAGATGGAAGTTTCTATGTGGAAGAGTTCATTGATGGTTTCACGATGGAAAATCGCTTGCCGCCAGGCGCAAAAATGCCTAAGCCGTACCTGGAGCAACTTGCTCATTTTTATCATAAGCTGGCAGTGCTCAAGACAAATGATGTGCGGCCTTATATTGATGCTGGCGCACCAGCGCAAGGAAACGCCCGAGATTTCTTTAGCTATATCGTTTCTTTTTCGGAAGATGTATTTAAGCGCAATAGTAAAAAACATGCTGAGCAATATGAGTTTTTAGGGCTTGGCACTGAACCTTATGCTTATTTCAAGCAGGCATCCAAGACACTGACGGACCGCCCATGGAGACTGATCCATGCAGATTTACATCGCGGTAATATCATGGTTGATCATCATAAAAAGCTTTGGTTTATTGACTGGGAATTGGGACTTTATGGTGACTTGCTCTTATGTATCGCCGCGCATATCCATAGAACACGTTATTATGAGCGCGAACGTAAAATGCTTATCGAAGATATAAAGCAAGGCTTACCAGAAGCCTTTTTGAAAAATTTTGATAAGGACTTGGAGTTCTATTTAAATTTTGAAGCCATGAAGTCAGTGATTACAGATACATATCGTTTCCCTGAAATTTTTAAAGAAGAACGATTCTCAGCCAAAAAAGAAGCAGAGCTGTGTATGTATTACAGTGACAATCTAAATAAAATTGCGCCGCTAATAGGGTGCAAAACCACAACGCCTGACGAGGCCCTGCGCTGGTTCCAAGAATGGGGATAATATCTTTACTGTGCTAGCGATTTGGACAATCCAACGTTAAAGTTAGCCTATGCGCTATTTACCACTGACGAATAAAGACCGTGCCGAGATGCTTGATACCATTGGTGTCAAAGACGTTAATGCATTGTTTAAAGACGTGCCTAAACAAGCTTTTGTTGACGGTTCAGTTAATCTACCCAATCAAAAAAGTGAGCTTGAAGTTGAGCGTATAATGGGTGAATACGCCAATCAAAATATCACGGCTGGAGATGGCCCGTTTTTCCTTGGCGCCGGATGTTATTACCACCATGTCCCAGCCTCGGTAGATTATATTATTCAGCGTTCAGAATTCTTAACCGCCTATACACCATATCAACCTGAGATCGCGCAAGGCACATTACAGGTTATATTTGAATTCCAATCTATGATCGCTGGACTTACAGGCCAAGATGTCGCCAATGCCTCGATGTATGACGGCGCCACGGCGACAACAGAGGCGGCACTTATGGCGCAACGTGTGACAAAGCGCCGCAATATCAAAATATCCGGCGTTCTCCATCCGGATTACCGTAAAGTGCTTGATAGTTATATGAAGAACTTTGGCGATGTTGTAATTGCAGAAGGTGAGCCTACAGAAGAAGACGCTTGCGTTATCGTTCAAACGCCTGATTTTTACGGTAATGTTCAAAAGCTTGAGAAACTGCGGGCGGCTTGCGACAAAACAGGTGTATTATTGGTTGTGGTCGTTACAGAGATTGTTTCTTTAGGTTTACTGCCCGCACCGCGTTGTGCAGATATTGTTTGCGGTGAAGGCCAAAGCATTGGTTTGCCGATGAGCTATGGCGGTCCGCATCTGGGCTTTTTTGCCGCGAAAGAAAAATATCTTCGCCAAATGCCAGGGCGTTTATGCGGTGAGACCGTAGACGCTGAAGGGCGCCGCTCTTTTGTGTTGACCCTTAATACGCGTGAGCAACATATCCGCCGCGAAAAAGCGACATCGAATATTTGTACGAACCAAGGTCTATGTGCACTTGCTTTTACGGTGCATATGGCACTTTTGGGTGAGGACGGCTTTAAACGTTTGGCGCGTATTAATCATGAGCGCGCAGGCAAGCTCTATGACGCACTTACGGCGTTTAAGAAAGTGAAGCTTTTGAATAAGACATTCTTTAATGAGTTTACGATTGAATTGCCCAAAGATGCCGCGCCTGTTGTCGAGGCGATGGTGGATGAAGGTGTAATGGCAGGTTATGCTCACCAAAATAAGCTTATTGTCGCCGCGACTGAAATGACCAGTGATGCCGATATTGAACATTTCGTGCAAAGTCTGGAGGCCTGTCTTGGATAGTACTGTGGAGAAAGTTGATTTTACACATATGAATGAAGGTGAACATGCTATCGGGCCACAACGCGGCCTGAACTATGAGACAAAGCTTCTTTGGGAATATGAGCGTACGGATGATCCTGCGGTTGATTTTGAGGAGCCATCAAGTTTCAGAAATCGTACGGGGCTTGATGAACGTAAAGAACTTGGCTTGCCTCAGGTGAAAGAACCAACCGTTGTGCGTCATTTCGTCAGGCTATCGACTAAGAATTACGGTATTGATAATGGTTTCTTCCCGCTTGGTTCATGTACAATGAAACACAATCCACGCCTGAATGAAAAAATGGCACGTTTGGCAGGTTTTGCGCATGTTCATCCGGAACAGCCTGTGGAAACTGTTCAAGGAGCGCTTGAGCTGATGTATGATTTACAACATACGCTGGGTGAACTTACAGGGTTGCCTGCTGTGTCTCTTGCGCCTGCGGCAGGAGCGCATGGAGAGCTTGCTGGCATGATGGTTATTAAGCGCGCGCATGAGTTGGCTGGTAATACGCATAAAACTGTAGTGCTGTGTCCTGACTCTGCGCATGGTACAAACCCAGCGACGGCTGTGACATGCGGTTATACGGTGCGTACCATTGATACAAAAGGCACAGGCCGTCTGACGGTTGAGGCGTTTAAAGAGGCCCTTGGTGATGGCAAGGATGTCGCTGGGATGATGGTGACGAACCCGAATACATGCGGGCTTTTTGAAACAGAAATTCTAGAAATCGCAAATATGTTACATGAAGCGGGCGGCTATTTTTATTGCGACGGGGCGAACTTTAACGCGCTTGTCGGGAATATCAGACCCGGTGATTTTGGCGTCGACGTGATGCATCTGAATTTGCACAAGACTTTTTCTACGCCCCATGGCGGTGGCGGGCCAGGCTCTGGCCCAATTTGTGTGACCTCGGACCTAGCGCAGTTTTTGCCTGTACCACATGTAAAGAAAACGCAGCACGGCACATATGATCTGGAACGTGAGCGGGATCACAGCCTTGGCCGTATGAAAGGCTTCCATGGCCAGTTCGGCATGCATGTCAGAGCGCTGACCTATATTCTTAGTCACGGTGCGGATGGCCTTAAGCAAGCGTCGCAAGATGCTGTCCTTAGCGCAAATTATATCATGGCGAAGCTGAAAAACCATTATCATGTGCCTTTTGAAGGGCCATGCATGCATGAATGTTTGCTGACCGATAAAAAGCAAAAAGAGCAGGGCGTCAGTACGCTGGATATTGCTAAAGGTCTGGTGGAGTACGGTATTCACCCGATGACTGTTTATTTCCCGCTCACCGTACAAGGCGCCATGTTGATCGAACCAACAGAGACGGAGCCAAAACAAGAGGTGGATCGCTTTATCGCAATTATGACTCGGTTTGCGAAGCAAACGGAGATTGGCGATACAGAAATCTTCCACGATTACCCGCTTTCGACTCCGCGCCGCCGCCTCGACGAAGTTAAGGCCGCACGCCAGCCAAAGCTTAAATATTCTGCCGCTGAACAAGACGAATAATAAATTTGCATAATAATTAATGTCTGGGTATACCTTTATGGCATACATAAAGGATAAATATGTTTTTCGATAAATTTGATGGCTGGAAAGATTTAGGGCGCGGCCAGGGTCGCGGTAAGGGCAAAAAGAAAAGAGTGGTACTCGTTGCCCATTTTACTGATGCTGATGGCACAGAACGTAAATATGGTATTTCAGCTCTTAATCGTTTGCTCGACAATCCACCAGAGAGTTTTGATATTGGTGACCATGCGCTGGTTCTTGGTGCGCTTAAAAAACATAGACGCCAACCGCGCTAGTTTAACTTAAACGCTAAATTGTTCGCGGATGATACGTTCTTCTAAGGATTGATCGGGATCAAAGAGTAGGGTGCGACTGATATCGCGGTTCATCTTCACATGTACGGATTTAATGTCTCTAAGCTCCGTAAAGTCAGCCACCGCGGCAACGGGCCTTTTATCCGATTCAATGTTCTCAATAAGAATGTCACTACCAGTCGGGAGTAACGCACCTCGCCAACGTCTTGGGCGAAATGCACTGATCGGCGTTAGAGCGAGTACATCGGCTTTTAGCGGGATGATTGGCCCATGGGCAGAAAGATTGTAAGCGGTTGATCCTGCGGGGGTTGCGACTATAACGCCATCACAGACCAGTTCGCTGAGTTGTTCTTTGCCATCAATACTGATCTTTAGTTTCGCTGTTTGACGAGATTCACGTAACAAAGAAACTTCGTTGTAAGCGAGGGCGGTAATGCTTTCTCCCATAACGTCAGTGGCGGTCATAACCAGAGGATGCAGCTCTACACGCTTGGCATTTTCGATGCGCTCGATAATATCATCTTTGTTCTTATGAGTGTTTAACAAGAAGCCTATGGAACCATAATTTATACCGTAAAACGGGGCGTTTACGTCAGCATGTTTATGTAGAGACTCAAGAAGGAAGCCGTCACCGCCGAGTACAACAATGGCGTCTGCGTCTTCAGGTTTTACGTTGCCATAGCGGTCTTTTAAGATACGGACGGCTTCAAATGCTTCTTCATTATCTGTGGCGAGAAAAGAAAGTTTCATATTTATGCTGCATCCTCACCGGCACCGCCATTATCAATTGACCACTGAACAGGGTTGTGTAGGAAAGATTCAACAGCATCAATGGTTTTAGCGTCAAAATAATTCATTTCTTTGGCTGTTTCTAAAGCGGACCACCAATTTGTTAGGGCGTGTACCTTCATATTCAATGCATCCATGTTCTTTTTAGGGATATCTGAAATACCATATTGGAATAGAACAAAAAGGTCACTGATATTGCCGCCTGCTTTGCGGATTACATCAACAAAGATGCCGCTTGATTTACCGTAGTTTTGTAGGTCTTCGATCAGGACGATATTCTGATTTTCTTCGAAATAGCCTTCAAGCTGGGCCATACGGCCAAAGCCTTTTGGTTTTTTACGAACATAAAGCATAGGTTTGTTTAGGCGTTCGGAAATAAAGGCAGCGTAAGGGATACCCGCTGTCTCACCGCCAGCAAGGGCGTCCATATTATCCAGACCAACGTTGTTTTTGAGCATGTCTGCGCCAAAATCCATCAGACGGCTTCGTTCTTTCGGGAAAGATATAATGCGGCGGCAATCAATATAGACAGGCCCAACACGCCCAGATGTGTATCTAAAAGGCTCATCAGCATTAAAAAGAATGGATTGTGTATCTAGAAATGTCTTCGCAGTTTCTTTTGCAATATAATCTGCGTCGAAAGTTATGTTGTCTGTGCTCATCTTATCGCCCCTTTATGCATTCTTATTCTATAGGTGAATAATCCATAATTAGTGGAGGCGGTCAAGGTTTAAAGATTAATGCTTAACCCACATAATACGAGAGAACCATTGTATCTGGTCAAGGGGGAGGGTTTGTTCTTTATCATCTTGAATAAAATTTTGCAGGCGCAGCTTGCCTTGCCCATGAGCGATATAGTTAGCGATCAGTATGCCGCCAGATTTAACCTGCAGAACAATACGCTCACCAGATTTAATAAGAGCATTTTCAGAAAGGCCGATCAGGTCACCGCGGCGGTAGTATGGCGCGAAAGCATCGGTATCTATTGTGAGCTGGGTAATGGGGATACGTTTTTGAGGTGTTTCAACTTCTTGTAACTCAATATAAGTGATGAACTCTGTCATATTAAGATTGGTCACATTTAAAATTTTTGCGAGGCTTTCGGTTGAAGGCCAGCGGGGTTTTCCATCGGCGCTCAGGCGCTTGCTTTTGTTAAAAGATGTCGGGTCTAGCCCAGCCTGCTTAGCTAGTCCAGACGTAGAATATCCGGCGCTTTGCGCCAGGCGATCAATCGCTTCCCATATTTGTTCATGTGTAAACATAAGGCAAAGAAACTCCCTCGTATGACTATATTCCCATGATTCACTAAGAATCTCTAGCTCTTATAACATTTTTTTATTTTAGGAATAAATTCACAAAATAATACTTGACAATAGAACAAAATAAGAACAAACTATAGAACATAAACGAAACAACTGTGTCTAAAAGACATGAAATGTTTTGACTGTAGGAGAAGGAGAGAAGAAAAATGACATTTATTTCTAATAAAATAAGTGAGCAAGAAAATATTGGCGACCCATTTGAGACAATGGAATCCGCATGGTTCTGGTTTATTGCCGCGAATAACGCACGGGTTGACGGTGCCCGTGTGAGTGCGGGGATCGGCAAGGGCGGACGCCCCTGTGAGGTATCGGATATTATCTCAATTTTGGATAGGTTGCACCGTAACCGCATTTTAACCATGGATCACTTACGCGTCTTAAAGTTTTATGGCGAACGTGGTTATGCGCCAGATAAAGCGTATCGCAAAGAACGCCGCGCTTTTTATCAATGGAAAGAAGCGCTGAATAAAATGCGTCCTGTTTTTGAACGCAAAAAAATTGTTCGCAAGCAGGGGTTCAATTTCTTCGGTTTGTCCGGTGCTTCTTTGCCAGATATGGACAATGCAATGACACCCTCAATGGAAGGAGCATATTAAGATGAATATTTCAGGTATTGATCATGATAATGAGATGCGTATATGGATTGCCTTTACGGGCGAGACCGAAATAGGGTGGCTGAAATGGCTACGCAAAGATTTCCGTCATTGCTTCGCAATCATGCATGATGGAGAATGCTGGCTCAGTATGGACCCACTCTCAAATCACACTGAAATTACAGTGCATCAAGCACCTGCCGAGTTTGATTTACCAGCATGGCTGAGACAACGCGGATACATAATGGTAGAAGCGAAAGCGGACAGGTCTAAAAAAACCATCGCGCCAATCTTACCTTTTACATGTGTTGAAGCAGTGAAACGTCTTTTAGGTATTCATGCATGGCATATCATTACGCCATGGCAGTTGTATCAATATTTACTCAAAAAACAAAAACCACAGAAACAATCATCATATCATCGAAAGGAGTTTCCTTATGGGAAGTTTATTAGCGGCGCCGAGAGTGCCGAGCTTTGTCCTGTCTAATCCATCAACCTCAACAGAGCAGGCAATCGCCGGAACGACGGGAAGTAATACGAGCACGACAGGCAGTTCGGCAACTGGACAGACCTCATCAACAAATACGAACGATACGGCCTCGTCAGATAGTGTTAATTCATCGGAAACGAACACGATAGAAAATGCATCTGAGAGCAATGCAACATCGAGCAATTTATTGCTTCGCCAAAACCGTGGTACGAATTCAACAATTTTAACATCTTTGCGCGGATTGTTGGATGAGACGGAAACCTTAGGGGCGAAAAAGACATTGTTAGGGCAATAAGCTCTAACCTCATATAAGCTTTGTATTAAGCGGAGAAATTACATGAACACATATAAAAACGATGACAGCTTGCGCGCGGCGCAAGTTGAAAAGCTGCGCTCGCGTTATGGGCAGGCGAAACAGCAACGAGATCAGTGGGTACCGCTGTGGCAGGAATGTTACGATTACGCTTTGCCGCAACGCCAATCTGTTGCAATGGCTGGGCAGGCGGCGGGTAATGCACGGACACAGCATCTTTATGATGCCACCGCGATGGATGCTGTTGATCAGTTGGCGGCTAGTCTCTTGGCTGAATTGCCCCCGCCATGGACGAATTGGTTTGGTTTAAAACCTGGTGCAGAACTGAGCGCGGCGGAGGCTGAAGCAATTTCGCCAAAACTGGAGACGGCAACAAAGGTTATGCAAGATCATTTTGACCGCTCTAATTTTGCGGTTGAAGTGCATCAGGCATTTCTTGATCTGGTAACAGCAGGTACAGCATCCTTATCTTTTGACGAAGCGGCACCGGGGGCATTTACGGCATTTAAATTCACCGCGGTGCCCTTGGGCGATGTAGTTTTGGAAGAGGGGGTAAATGGCTATTTGGATGTAACTTACCGCTATTATGGATTGAATTATGCTCAGCTTAAGGAGAAATATCCAAACGCTTCATTACCCATATCTGTTATTGAGGTAGGGGAGAAGGATGCGAGCGCAAGCTTTGATGTCTTAGAAGCCGTGATACCGAATGGCTTAATGTATGACTATATGGCGATCCTTGTTGATTCCTCAAATGAGGAATGCGTTTTGACGCAGGCAGTGATGCCATCCTCACCCTTTATCAATTTCAGATGGCTAAAAAGTCCGGGGGAAAGCTATGGCCGTTCTCCCGTGATGAAAACACTGCCTGATATTAAAACGGCGAATAAAGTCGTTGAGCTTATCCTCAAAAACGCATCTATTTCGGTGACGGGGATATGGCAAGCGGATGATGACGGAGTACTTAACCCTGCGAATATAGAGTTAAAGCCCGGCACAATTATTCCAAAGGCTGTTGGATCGCAGGGGCTTCGCCCTTTGGAAATGCCGGGGCGTTTTGATGTCTCCGAACTTGTTTTAAGTGATTTGCGAAGCCGCATCCGTCATTCCATGCTTACAGATCGCCTTGCACAAATTAGCGGGCGTAATATGACGGCAACTGAGGTGCTTGAGCGCTCTGCTGAAGTGGTGCGTATCTTGGGGGCGACTTATGGTCGTTTGCAATCTGAACTTTTAACACCGTTGATTAAAAGAGCCTATGCGATTTTAAGACGGCGCGGTGAGATACCTGATTTGCCACTCGATGGCCGCATTGTCGCTATGGATTACCGCTCACCACTGGCCCGCGCGCAATCACAAAAGAATGTTCAAAATATTCTGTCATGGATTAATGCCAGTGTGGGGCTCGGCGTGGCGGCAGATCAGGCGATTGATTTTGGTGCGGCGATCCGTTTTATCGGTGAAGCTCTTGGCGTGCCTAGCAATCTTATTATTCGCGATTTAAGTACGAGTGAAATAACCACAACACAAGGAGCGTAACCCATGTGTAAAAAATTAAAAATATCGAGAGAGCTGAAAGCGCTATTCTTGAATGGTGTCCCTCGACGGAAATACCCGCAGATTGAAAGAGTATATGCACGGCTATTTCTGTCAGATGATGGCAAAAAGGTGCTCGCCCATATGCAGGCTCAGTGTTACGAGCGCTCTTTAGGTATGGAAGCGAGCGACCAAGCTCTACGCTTTCAAGAAGGGCAACGTTCTTTCGTCTCTATGATTTTCAGGATGGTCGATCTAGGCCGCCGTCAAACCCCTTAACTTTAATATATTTTCAACATAAAGGAGAAACTATGAATTCGACCTCAATACAAAATAATACGCCATCAAACTTACCCGAAAAGTTTATTGATACTGAAACAGGTGAATTGAAACTAGATGCGTTGATTAACTCTTATCTAGCACTGGAAAAAAAGATGTCTTCTAGCTTACCTGCGCCAACAGATCCGGAGAACAAACAGCGCTTACTCAAAGCACTCGGTGTGCCTGATAGCCCTGAAGAATACAGCATTAATGTTGATAATGGTTTACTTAGCCCTGATGAGAATGTGAACCAGCGTTTGCATGAGATGATGTTTACAGGAGAGCAGGTGCAACTTGTCTATGATCTAGCTGGTGAGTTCATGGTGCCGATGATTTCCAAAATTGCGGCGGAATATAAAGCTGACATGGAAGTGGAGCGTTTGACTCGCGAATTTGGCGGACAAGAGCAATGGGCGGAAGTATCCAGACAACTCTTAAAATATGGCCAGCAAAACCTGCCGCAAAATGTATTCGAGAATCTGGCCGGGTCATATGATGGTGTGATGGCGCTCTATAAAATGATGAACAACAATCAAAGCCCTGCCATTGATAAGCAAATGAGCCAGATCGGCGCCAGTGATGAAAAAGAGCTCCAGTCTATGATGCGCGATCCAAAATACTGGAAAGAGCGTGACCCTCAATTCATCGAGAAAGTCACAAAAGGTTTTGAAGCGCTATACGCCGAGAAATAAAACACAGTTTATCCCTAAAACTCATAAGGCCTCCTTCGGGAGGCCTCTTTTTTTATTCTTTATAGATTAAAAATTATGCGATTGCGTCTTTTACAATGTCGTCAAAGACTGCGCGTGTTTCACCAGGAAGCGCTTCAAAGCGAAGGGCTGTATAATTTTTGTTTTTACGCACAATTTGAGCAGAGTGAGGGACTTCCAAAACACGATCTTTTAATTTGAATTTGATCGTAAAGTCGACTGTATCCCCAATATTTGTTGTCTTATCGTATGTTTCGATGAGAGCGCCACCCATAGACCAGTCTTTGACTGGATATGTTTGGCCATTTATCTCAAGAACACACACATCTTGATCACGGCGCACATAGCGCCTACGCCTCGATGGGTCGTCATCATTCGATACTTTTTTAAGAAATTTTTCCCAGCCGTTTTTAAACATAATAAAGAAGATACATGAAAATTCGAAAAAAAACAAACTTTTCAAACATTAGGCCTTGACAGAAAAGGAATTAATTCCTATTATTTAAATATAAAGGCCCGTATTGCGTCTGTAACGCAGTAGGGGCCTTTGTTTTTGGATAACGCGAAATTCTTTTGCGCCCGCTCATTTGGCAGGATAGGCCGCTTTGAAACAGTGAGAACCTTAATCGCCACTTTTTATTTTCCATTAATCATAAATGAAAGGACGACAACAATGGTGAGTACCATTAGTAATGCTTTCGTCAAACAATTTGAGCGCGAGGTGCATGAAGCTTATCAACGCCAAGGCTCTAAATTGCGTGGCACTGTCCGCACGGCGGGCAATATTCAAGGCTCTACAGCCGTTTTCCAAAAAATTGGAAAAGGCGTAGCCTCAACAAAATCAACACATGGCATGGTGCCGGTGATGAATCTGGATCATGCGTCTATCGAAGTTGATCTGCTGGATTATTATGCGGGTGATTGGGTAGACCGTCTAGACGAGCTTAAGCTCAATCATGATGAACGTGCAGTAATCGCTAGTGCGGGTGCGTATGCTTTGGGCCGTAAATCAGACGAACTTATCGTCGATGCACTTCTTGCTGAGCAGGGCAATATCACAGCCTCAACAGATAGCGCAGCTGGTATGACGCTGGACAAGATTTTGGAAGCGTTTGAAATCTTGGGTGCGAATGATGTGCCGGATGATGGTCAACGTTTTTGCATTGTTGGCTATAAACAATATAGCGAGCTTTTGAAGCTGGAAGAATTTGCATCTTCTGATTTTGTTGGTGCTGATGAGCTTCCGTTCAAAGCGACACAGGCTAAAAAATGGCTAGGCACAACATTCATTCCGTTTTCCGGATTGCCGATTGATGGCACGGGCGTTCGTTCTTGTTATTGGTATCACCGTACGGCGATAGGCCATGCGGCAGGTGCTGATGTTGAAACGAATGTCAGCTATCACAATGATCGCGCTTCCTTTTTCGTCAATAACATGATGAGCCAGGGCGCTAAAGTCATCGATACATCAGGGGTCGTTGAGATTACCTGTGACGAAACTCCAGCGTAAAGAAAGGATATAGATCATGGCATTTAAATCTTCAGATTTGAGCGTACTAGCCTATGCGAATACTTTTACGCTTTGGCACTTTAAAACGGTAGATACGGCGGCTGAAGTGATTGCGAGCAATTACTTTGACAAGGCGGCGAATATGCTCCGTGTGAACGACCTGATTATCATTAATGTAGATACAGACGGCACACCCGTTACTAATTTCTACATTGTGACTGACAATGATGGGTCAGAAGTAACGGTGAGCTTGTTCTCAGCGTAACACTTATAAATACGAATTGAGTTTGCTCCGCTGGTTTGTCTCCTCCTCTAACTTGGTAACAATTCCTCTTGCTTGGAATTGGCCCGCGTTGTAGCAACTCAAACACCCGGATATGCGGCATGGGATTCCTTTCCCTTCCTCTTTTGACCTTAAAACAGGATTGTTATTTCCAATCTTGTTCACCCGTGCCGCATATCCACCTTTTCAACAAAAATTCATTTTCTTTTACTAAGGAGAAAAATATGTCCTTAACAGATGTGGCTTTGTGTAGCCATGCGCTGATCCGTATTGGTGCGCGCCCAATAAGTTCTTTTGCCGATGGCACAACCGAAGCCGATGTGGCGGGTACGCTATATGGTTCAATTCGCGACGATCTTTTATCCTCTTACGGATG
>PALX01000049.1 GCA_002710775.1 Micavibrio sp.
TAAGGCGCAAAGTTTGGAAGGTGAGCTTCTGGCTTGTAAGCTCCAATACCCCGACATGCAATCCGCGATTGATGCTGATTTAAAACAGCTTCGTCTTATCTTCTCCGTCTATGAGAAATATGACCCGTCTATTGCGACCAAAAATATTCAAGAAGAGGTAGCAGAACGCCTGTTTGAAGAGCTTGATTATGATCTGGAGGCGCGTCATACAAAATTATATGCGCATCTGCTCAGAGATGAAAAAGACGTACATGTGGCGCAAGTTAAGGATGATTTATCAACGGGCCGATTGCTGACAACGACATGGCTCGAGGGGAAGAAAATCCTGAGCTATAAAGACGCAGATCAGGAAACACGTAATCAATTAGCGCTTAATTTGTTCCGTGCATGGTATGTGCCGTTATATAAAAGCGGGATTATTCACGGCGACCCACATTTAGGGAATTACACGGTGCGTGAGGATCTATCTATTAACTTACTCGATTTTGGGTGTGTTCGCGTTTTTCCTGCAAGTTTTGTTGGCGGTGTGATTGATCTATATCGCGCCTTACAAAAGGATGATAATGATCTAGCCGTTCATGCCTATGAAACATGGGGTTTTACGGGGCTTAGTAAGGATGTTGTTGAAATTCTTAATGTCTGGGCGCGTTTCCTCTACGGCCCAATCTTGGATGATAGTGTACGCGCCATTGGGCAGGCGGAGAAAGGCGCGATGTATGGTAAGGAAACAGCGCGCAAAGTGCATATGGCCCTTAAAGAGGCGCGTGCTGGCATCCCTGTCCCACGCGAGTTTGTGTTTATGGACCGCGCGGCGCTGGGACTGGGCTCAGTATTCATCCACCTCAATGCACAAGTAAACTGGCACAATCTATTTAATGAGCTGATTGCTGACTTTGATAAACAAAAATTAGCGAAGGATCAGGTGGCGTTGCTGAAAAAATTTGATCTGGAAAAAGATGTAGAAAAAACCGCGGCCTAATGGGCTTTCCATTTTGCGGTCTCGTCTCCGTTTTTGATTGATGTTAACCGTCGCTGAATCTCCGCATCAACTTTATCGGACATCCCTTTATTTTGATAGAGCCAACAGAAGCTACTGAGCTCTCGTAAATGAATAAGAGGCTTTATATTGTCTTGCTTTAAGGCGTCATAGCCGTAGCCTTCGCAAAAGGCGGTATATTCCTCATCCGTTAATTTAAATCTTTTATTGCCCATAATAGTTGGAATAAGATCCCATTCTCGTGCCCCGATTGAAAGATAATCGAAATCACAAAGATACTGTCCTTTGTCATGGCGAATAATATTGCCTGCATGCGCATCGCCATGAATTATACCTTCACCCAGTACTGAGCGATAATTAGCATATGCTTCTGAGAGTTTTTCCAACCGGTCATGTAAAAAAGCTAAATCATTATCATCTGCAATATCATGATCTTCAAGATATTGCAGGCGCTTTTTAATGGTGTCTATTTTATTATAGCGACAAAGTTCGCCTGTATAGCTATTACCTTGATTGTGCAGATTTTTTAACATCGCGCCGAAGTCCAGATAGTCTTTTTTCTCAATGGAAGGTTCAATGTAATGCCAAAAAGTAACATAGTGCCCTTCAACAAAAAGGGGCGCATACCCTGTGGCGTATTTCGTGCACTGAATACCTTTTTTAATTAGATATTCTATGCAGGCATATCGCTTTTTTTCTGCTGATTCGTCAATGCCAGGTGGAGAGATGCGGATAACCATATGCTGCTGAATAGCGTGAAATATAGCATTTGTGCCAAAACGGATAAGAAAGATATTGTCCTCTATGGCTTTTCTTTCAGTCACGATTTTTAGAATGTGACGCGCTCTTTTTGTATCCCAAGTCATGCTGATTGACTAGCTGTAATATTTTTTCAGGACACGAGAGACAGTGCTTTTAAGGCGGTCTGGTTCTACTGGTTTTTGGATCATTTGGGCAATATTGTATTTGCGTGTTTCAAGAAGCAGATCCATGCCCTGATCCCCTGTAACAAGAATAACAGGAATGTTGAGATTGTTATTGGCGACGAATTTCGCGAAATCAAAACCACCTTCAGGCGCCATATGCAAATCCACAAGTGCTAAAGAAACTTCGTTTTTCTTTACAACGTCTTTTGCGGTGCTTCCATCAACGGCTTCTAGGACTTTATAGCCCTCTGAGCCCATAATTTTAGTCATTAACTCGCGTGTAATGTCGTTATCTTCGGCAATAAGAATGGTGTAATTCTGATTCTCACTCATGCAAATAATCTATCATGCTCTTTGAATATTAAGAAGCCTAAAAGCAACTAACGGGCGTTATTTAACGGTTTCTTTTTCGCCTTTGTCGCCTTTAGTGAACTTTATTTTGTCCTTTTTGCCTTTGGCAGATTTCTTCGGTGGAAAGGAAAAACTGTACGTGTCCTTTTTATAATCAACAAGCACATGACCGCCATCGACAAGTTTGCCAAATAGCAATTCTTCAGCAAGTGGCTTCTTGATTTTTTCTTGGATCACGCGGCCAAGTGGGCGTGCGCCCATATTGGGGTCATAGCCTTCAAGGCCTAGTTGCTTCCGCGCATCATCGGTTAGTTCAATTGTTACATCGCGGTCTGATAGCTGGGCCTCAAGTTGCATGATGAATTTATCAACCACCATACCGATTGTGTCTTCGGCCAAATGCGCGAATGGAATAATCGCGTCTAGTCTGTTGCGGAATTCAGGTGTGAAGAGGTTTTTGATAGCCTCATCATCATCGCCAATGCGGCGTTCTTGCGAGAAACCAATTGGTGCTTTGGCTAGATCAGCTGCACCAGCATTGGTTGTCATGATCAAAATTACATTGCGGAAATCAATGGTTTTACCATTGTTATCAGTCAGCTTCCCGTAATCCATAACTTGGAGCAAGATGTTGTATAGATCAGGATGTGCTTTTTCGATCTCGTCCAATAGCAATACGCAATGTGGGTTCTGGTCTACTTTATCTGTTAAAAGGCCGCCTTGATCAAAGCCGACATAGCCCGGCGGCGAACCAATCAGGCGCGAGACGGAATGACGTTCCATATATTCAGACATATCAAAACGAATGAGTTCTATGCCGAGTGTGGCGGCAAGTTGTTTTGTCACTTCGGTTTTACCAACGCCTGTTGGGCCAGAAAACAGATATGAGCCAATCGGTTTTTCAAGATCACGCAAGCCAGCGCGCGCCATTTTAATCGCATTGGAGAGCGCTTTAATCGCATCGTCTTGACCAAAGACCAGAGTTTTTAAATCGCGCTCAAGGTTTTGGATTGCTTCGCGGTCATCCTGTGAAATCGTTTTTGGCGGGATACGAGCAATTGAGGCGATGACTTTCTCAACATCAGAAAGCTCGATAGTTTTTTTACGCCTATCTTCTGGTAATAGACGCTGAGCAGCGCCAACTTCGTCAATAACATCGATGGCTTTATCGGGTAATTTTCTGTCCCCAATATAACGGACGGAAAGCTCTACCGCCGCGGCAATTGCCTCGGGTGTGTATGTTACATTATGGTGTTTTTCGTAATAGCCCTTTATGCCCTCAAGGATGAGAACGGCATCTTCTTTACTTGGCTCGCGAACATCAATTTTTTGGAAGCGGCGGACAAGCGCGCGGTCTTTTTCAAAGTGATTGCGGTATTCTTTATAGGTGGTTGAGCCCGCGCATCTGAGTGAGCCATCGGCCAAAGCCGGTTTCAATAGATTAGAGGCGTCCATTGCGCCGCCGCTTGTCGCGCCCGCGCCGATAAGTGTATGGATCTCATCAATAAATAGAACGGCATCATCAATCTTCTCTATTTCTTTAATCACGGCTTTGAGACGTTCTTCAAAATCACCGCGATAGCGTGTCCCTGCCAGCAGTGCACCCATATCTAGCGCGTAGATTACTGCTTCTTTTAAAACATCAGGCACCTCGCCATCGACAATACGCTTGGCTAAACCTTCAGCAATCGCTGTTTTACCAACACCGGGGTCACCAACGAAAAGTGGGTTATTCTTCTGACGACGACAAAGAATTTGTACGGTACGTTCGACTTCTTCTTCGCGGCCAATAAGCTTATCAATGCGCCCATCTAGAGCTTTGCGATTTAGGTTTACGCAGTAGGTTTCAAGCGCTTGCTGTTCGCCCGCACCTTCTTCGCTGTCATCATCAACACCTGCGGTAGCCCGCGGTTCAGATGCGCCTGGCACTTTGGCAATACCATGGGAAATATAATTCACTGCATCAAAGCGGGTCATGTCATGCTCTTGCAAGAAGTAGACGGCATGGCTTTCGCGCTCAGAGAATAATGCGACAAGAACACTTGCTCCTGTCACTTCTTCGCGGCCAGAAGATTGGACGTGAATAGCGGCGCGCTGAAGAACGCGCTGAAAACCAGTGGTTGGCTTGGCTTCATCGGCCTCGGCGTTTATGAGGCTGGCAAGCTGTGTGTCGATATAATGTGTGACTTGTTCTGTCAGTAACTCAAGAGAGACATTACAGGCGCGAAGCACGGCCTTGGCATCGGGATCTTCGATCAAAGCGAGAAGCAGATGCTCAAGCGTCGCAAATTCATGGTTGCGCTTTGTCGCTTCTTCTAAAGCATTATGGAGTGTTTCTTCGAGTTTTTTTGACAGCATGGATACAGATATAGGTTGGTTGTCCGTTTATCCAATCAGTATAGCATAAAATCTATGTTATGAAGAAGGCTTTTGAGGGAGAGAAGATTACTCTTTTTCCATGGTGCATTGAAGCGGTTGTTCATTGGCGCGTGCGAAATCCATGACCTGATTGACTTTGGTCTCTGCTACCTCAAAGGTAAAAACGCCGCATAAGCCTACACCTTTGCGGTGTACGTGCAGCATAATATCTGTGGCTTCTTGGCGGTTTTTATTAAAGAATTTTTCCAGCACGTGAATGACAAAATCCATTGGTGTGAAATCATCATTGAGCAATAAAACTTTATACATGGAAGGCTTGCCTGTCTTAGGCTTAGGCTTAACCAATACGCCTGTATCTATGTCAGGTGTCTGGTCAGGGTTGTTATTTGGTTTCTTCGGGTCGCTCATAGGCCCATTTTAACAAAGAATTTTTGAAATGCACCCCTTAATTAAGGAGCCTTAGTGAAAGGCGTTATGGAGCGATAAAAGATAGCTGGCGGCTGTTTCAACACGTAAAATATTACGACCTAGGGACACCGCCGTTACGTTATCTTTTTCATCACAAAGCCATGTTTTTTCTTCGTCCGAGAAGCCGCCTGCCGGGCCGATGACGAAAGCAACATCTTTGTTTTTGCTATCTTGCAAGACCTCTATGGCAATTTGCGCGTCAATACGGGCAACAGCGGCGATAATGGATAGGTCAGAATTTTGTTTTTCCAAAGCCGTTATGGCCTCTTTGAGTGGTAATAACGGCTCTAGTGACGGGATACTCAGGCGTTCGGATTGCTCGGCGGCATCAATGACGTAGCTCTCGAGCTTTTCCATGTTCACTTTACGGATATCAGTGCGGTCTGTAATGATGGGTATAATTTTTGTGACGCCTAGCTCCGTTGCTTTTTCGATGATCCAGTGCATGCGTTCCTTTGAGAGGGGCGGCACAAGAAGAATGATTTGATGATCTTGCGGCTGAGGGGCGCACAGAAGTTCACCAACTTCGAGTATCGTATCTTTTTTTCCAACGTTTTTGATTGTGGCCAGATATTCGCCTTGATCTTCGTTGAATACACGGATGTTATCACCGGGAACCATACGCATGACATTGCGTATGTAATGATGCTGATTATCGCGAATGCTTATATCGCCCGCGAGTTTTTGCGAGATATAAAGACGGCGTAGATGAAATATTTCAGGATTCGAACGAAGCATGATTGAAATTATGCGAAAAACTGTCTATTAAAACAATGATGAAAACACCATTTACAGATATTCGATTTGATCTTGTGGAGCGCTTGCCGAAAAAAGCGCGTCCTTTTGCGCTTCTCATGCGTCTTGATCGTCCAGCGGGTGTCTGGTTTTTATTGCTTCCATGTTTATGGGGTGTGATGTTGGCCTTGAGCGGTATCTTGAATATCTCCCCCATCCATGTGTGGTATATCGTCCTTTTTTGTGTTGGGGCGATTATTATGCGCGGTGCTGGCTGTATCATTAATGATTTATGGGATCAGAATCTGGATGGCAAGGTAGAGCGTACAGCCAAGCGTCCTTTGCCTAGCGGGCTTATTGATGTAAGGAAGACATGGTACTTTCTTGGGGCACTGATGGTGTTTGGCTTGGTTGTGTTGCTGCAATTCCCGATTTTAACGATCTGCATTGGCCTTTTTTCCGTTATTCTTGTCGTGGCTTACCCATTGATGAAGCGTATTACATACTGGCCACAAGCCTTTTTAGGCCTGACTTTTAATATTGGCGCATTGATGGCGTGGGCCGCTGTTACAGGAATTATTGAGATTCCAGCGCTTCTTTTATACTTCGCAGGATTTTGCTGGACGCTGGCTTATGACACGATCTATGCCTATCAGGACATTGAAGACGACGTAAAGATTGGCGTGAAATCGACAGCGTTGAAGTTCCAAGAGCAGGGTAAAAAATGGGTCAGCATTTTTTATGGCCTCATGCTTTTATTGTTGGTTCTGGCAGGCTATAGCGCTCATGCGTTTATCGGATATTATATCGGTCTCGCCGCGGCCAGCTATTACGGCTATCAATATATTATCAAGCCATGGGATCTTAAATCTCAAGAAAGCGCATTGGCTGGTTTTAAAGCCAATATCAATCTTGGCCTTATCATCCTTCTTGCTTTGATCTTTGTTTAATGAACTTTAATCAAACAGGCTACGGACGCGCTGTTCTGCTGTGGTCAGCATGGACAATGTCGTATGTGAATTGGATTTCAGATCATCAATGAGTTGACTGTAAGCCTTAACTTCATTCTTTTTCTTATCCAGCCACGCATCCAAAACAGATGTTTTACCCTTGCTCTCTTTTTTCACGGCAATCGCATGCAGAGCAATTTGTGACTGACTGTCAAAGAGCTGGTCTATGAGCCCCCGTATTGCTTCTTTATCCCAGCTATTATCAGATTGCAGTCCGCGGGCTTGATTACGAAGCCAGACGATACTCAAGACATCGCCAAGGCCATAATACAGTTCCGCCGCTTCTTTAATGCTCAAGTTTGAATCCAGGCATAGCTTGATAATATCGAGGCAAGATACGAGGTTCTGGCACAACGCAATACGGTGTGAAAGACTTTGTGTTAGGCCATCCGCTTTGTTCTCAGCCAAACGGCCATCATATTTTTGTGTCAATTCATCAGGCAAGATGCCAGGCAGTAATTTTATGAGAGCATCAAAGTGCTTACAAAAATCGCCTGTTAAGACTTTCTCTTTTTTCAGTAAAGCAGGGCGTGACAAGAACCAAATCATGCAATGTTCAACAAGACGTAATATTTCATTAAAGCATTTGAGCTGAACGCTGGCAGGTAACTTATTATCCAGATCTTCGATTTCTTTCCACATAGATGGCAGAGAAAGCATCTGACGAACGAATAGATATGCTCTCACAACATCCTCAGCCTTTGCGCCTGTGCGCTCAGCACAGCGATAAATAAAGGAAGGCCCGACACGATTAACGACAGAATTAGTGATCTGTGTTGCGATAATCTCGCGGCGCAGGCTGTGTTCTTTGATCTCGTCATCATATTTCTTCTGAAGTTTCTCAGGGAAATAATCCATGAGCCAGCCCTCGGCGCTGTCCATATCAGGCACATCGGAGGCAAGCAGATCATTATAGAACATGATCTTGGCGTAACATAAAATCGTTGCCAGTTCAGGGCGTGTGAAGCTCTCGCCTGTATCATAGCGAATCTCAGCTTCTTCCAATGTCGGCAGTGACTCCAAAGCGCGGTCCATATCAAGCCTGTGCTCAAACTGTGTGATAAGGCGCATGTAATAAGAAAACTCATCACGGGCATTCATACCCATCAGGCTGAGTGCTTGCGTTTGCTGGTAGTTATTGGTGAGTACGGCTTCGGCGACATCCTCAGTCATGCTTTCCAGCAATTTATTACGCTTTGTTTCTTGTGTTTTATTTGTCGGATCGAATAGATGACTGAGCAGAATTTTAATGTTCACTTCTTGGTCAGAGCTATTCACGCCGGCGGAATTATCAATAAAGTCTGTGTTGATACGGCCTCCGGATAAGGCGAAATCAATACGCCCTTGCTGGGTTGCGCCGAGATTTGCACCTTCGCCGATGACTTTGGCCTTAACATCACTGGCATTCACACGCAGCATGTCATTGGCTTTGTCAGACACATCAATATGGCTTTCGCCTTTTGATTTGATATAGGTACCGATGCCACCAAACCATAGAAGGTCCGTCTCAGCTTTCAGCATTTTATGGATGAGTTGGAAAGGTGAAATCTTTTTCTCTTCAATGCCAAAGCGGCTTTGAATCTCAGGTGTTAAGGTAAGCTCTTTGTCATTACGATTAAAGATACGTCCGCCTTTGGACAGAAGTTTTTCATCATATTGATCCCAGCCTAATACATTATCGAATAGGCGCTGTCTTTCCTTGAAGGACTTGGCCGCATCCGGATTGGGGTCGCAAAAGATATGCAGATGGTTAAACGCACCAATCAAGCGAATATGTTTTGAGAGCAACATACCGTTACCGAATACATCGCCGCCCATGTCGCCGCATCCGATCACATCAAACTCTTCTTCTTGGATATTGGTCCCCATTTCGCGGAAATGACGTTTCACCGCTTCCCAGCCACCGCGGGCCGTAATGCCCATTTTCTTGTGGTCATAACCTGCTGAGCCACCGGAAGCAAAGGCATCATCCAGCCAGAATCCGTAATCGCGTGCTACACCATTGGCGATATCTGAGAAACTAGCTGTCCCTTTGTCTGCGGCAACAACGAGATAGGCATCATCACCATCATGGCGAATGACATCTTTTGGCGGCACAATCTTTTTACTCTTATTCAGGTTATCTGTGATATCTAGCAAACCGCTGATAAACAGCTTATAGGCCTTAATGCCGCGCGCCATAAATTCATCGCGTGAGATGCCATCTGGCATATCTTTAATGACGAAACCGCCTTTGGAGCCAACGGGTACAATCACACCGTTCTTCACCATTTGCGCTTTCATCAGGCCCAGTACTTCTGTTCTGAAATCATCCAGACGGTCAGACCATCTTAGGCCGCCGCGGGCAATCGGGCCGCCGCGTAAATGCACCCCTTCAAAGCCGGGTGAATACACAAAGATTTCAGCCCATGGTCTGGGAGCAGGAATTTCCTCGATTTGCTTAGATTTGATCTTGAAGCTGATATAAGGTTTCAATCCGTTTGCATCTCCTTTTTGATAGAAGTTTGTGCGGACTGTGTTCATGATCAGATCAATCATGGAGCGGAAGACATGATCGAATTCCAAACGCTTCACTTTTTCGAGCTGTTTCTTAATCGCGGTGACAAATTTTTTCGTTGTTTTTTCTCTGTCTTCTTTGAGCGCAGGGTTAAAACGAGCTTCAAACAGGCGTGTCAAATTGCGCGCAATATCGGCATGTGTGTTGAGCGCCTTGATAATAACGGCTTGCCCGTGTTGATAGCGTATTTGCTTCATATATTTCATGTAAGCGCGCAATAGATAAACATCGCGCCAGCTTAAATTAGCCAGAGTGACGAGGCTGTTGAGGGCGTCGTCTTCCATCTCCTTGTACCAGAGCTTAAGCAATGTTTCTTCAAAATTTGCTTTGATCTCAGCAACGTCAATTTTTGCGCCGCTTTGGTCTTTTGATTCTAGCGATAAATCGTGAATCCATATATCGCTTTTCTCGCCAACTGGTTTGATACTATGCGGACTCTCGGCAATAACGCGCAGGCCCATATGTCCGATGATCGGCAGAATATCAGAAAGCGTGATTGGCTTATCTTTATGATAAATTTTCAGGCGCAGACATTCTGATGTTTGGCCGCGTGTGCAACTTTCATAAAGGTCGAGTTCAATATCATTGCCGTCTTTGTTTAAGATACGTTCGAGGTAACGGATGTCATGTGCCGCCTGATAATCCTCATAAAGCTCTTTATAAGAAGCGGGGAAAGCATGGCTGTACCGTTCAATCAGCTCATGGGCCTTAGCTGGATCGCTGTATTTAGAGCGAAGCATGGTAGCGAGTTTTTCGGACCAATCCTGCCCTTCATTGATCAGTCGGCGTTCAATCGCATCGAAGTTGAACTTGCGGTCCACCCCTTTATCGGAGGTGATGGTGAATAGCACGCGCACCAGCATGGAGTCATCCATATTGGTATAGAATGCACTCGTCGTTCCATCAAAACTTTCTTCCAAGATCTTGGAGAAGATAATACGTAAGCGCGTGTCGTAGACAGAACGCGGTACATATACAAGAGCGGAAATATAACGCTCAAATACGTCAATACGGGGAAACATAGCAATACGCTGACACTCTTGTAGTGCCAACAATTTTTGGGCGAAAGCGCTTAAGGTCTCTTCATCCATCTGGAAGACTTCATCGCGTGGATATTTTTCCAGAATATGGACGAGGGCGCGGTAATTATGGGTGCGCTCTTTGAAATTTGTATTGTTGATGATGTTGTTGATCTTATTGCTGATCAACGGAATGGTGAAAATACTGCGCGAATATGTGATCGAAGTGAAAAGCCCGAGGAATAGATCAATTTTTTTGACGACGCCTTTATGATCGGTGCGCTTAATTGCAATGACATCAATAGGCACAGAGCGGTGAACGAGGGATCTTTTTTGGATTTTACTGATCGTGATCAAGTCGGTGCGCTTAAGGAAAGGGCGCATGTCTTTTGAAAACATGTCGGCATCATTACCTAGGAAAGCGGGTTTCCTATCCGCGCTCAAAATCCCCAAACCCTTATCACGTTTTAAGGTTAATTTTGTTTCTTTGCCCTTATGTTCTACAGCATATTGGCGATAGCCAAGAAAGGTGAAGCTGTCATCATGCAGATATTGCAAAAAGTCTTCATATTCATGGAGAGGGTATTGCGCCTGAGATGCCGGAACATGACGAATTTCTTCTTTAATAGCGCGGAGCTTTTCCAGCATTGGTTGCCAGTCTTTTGTCGCTAAACGTACATCGAGTAGCATAGTTTCCAGCGTTTTTTTAAGGCTTTTTTCCTGCTTTGGTAGGCAGACGGTTGAAAGCTCTGCATAAATAATATCGCATTCAATGCCGCTACTTTTGGCGGACTTGGCGAAAGATAATTTGTTTTTACCCTCTTTATTCATGAAAAAGGACTGGTGGAACAGATTTTTCATGCGAAGGCCTGCGGCATGAACAATAGTAGAAAAAGAATCGATTAGAAACGGGCGATCTGTCGCTACAAGGGTGATAGTGCTGAGATGTGTTTCATCGTCTTCGCGCACGGTGTTAATGGATACATAGTCTTCGCCGTCTAGAACATTCGGCAGCTTCTTAGTCGCTGCGGCCAGGTTTGCATTAAATATTTTTTGATGCAAAGGATCAATCTCACTGCGACTGAGTGTTTTCTTTAAAAAATCTGAAAATTGGGCGCTAGGCATTAATGATCCTTTTTTTCTTTATACTTATATAGGTCAAAAATTGAAGATATCCGTAGGGGATTGGTGAATATTCGAAACCATATTGATCGTTAACATGATGTTTGGAATCGTACTGCGTCTTTGAAGGGGCGTCAATGGAAGAGCAGCGCATTAAACCGCCCTGTAGGAGGAATAAATGCGCTGCGCTGCGTCAAATTTGTATATTAAGCTTGGCTTAGAAGGCTTCGCTATATCGTTTTAATCGTCACTACCGCGATTAACACGGACATCGATATCGTCGTCAAGATCATCATCAAGATCATCTTCATCGCCGTCGTCAATATTGTCGAACTCATCAAGGTCAAGGTCGCCTTTAAGCTCTTCTTCTAACTCGTCATCATCTTCAAGATGTTCTTCATCATCGGCAACATCGTCCATTGATATCGTGTCTGAATCCTCAAGATCATCTTCGTCATCATCTTCCAGCACTTCTTCCTCAGCCGCTTTAGCTTTGGCGTTCTTTTCGTCATTTGCTGGGCGGCCTCTTTTAGCCTTTGCTTTCGCATAGCCTAGAAATTCGGCACCACAATTCGGGCATGTGATAGGGGATTTGTTAAAGTCATAGAATTTTGTAGAGCAGCTCATACATAAGCGCTTAATTCCTTTATTTACGGCGGCCATGGTTTTCCTCCTTCTTGGAAAGTCTGGTTTGTTGATCTCTATTATAGCGGATAAAATGACGTGTCAATTTAAAAATAGCGCGGTTTGATACGGATATATATTTGATATCTTGAAAGCCATAGACCGAGGCACCAAATCATTATAGTATTGTAAAAAACGATCAGGCTTTAAGGAGACGTAATGCATAAGAATGTTGTCATTTGTGGGTATAAACGCAGCCCTCACCACTTCGCAAATAAAGGGGCGCTGGCGAAAGTGCGCCCGGATGATATGGCGGCTGAGGTTATTAATGCTCTTATCGCAGAAACAAAAGTGAAGCCTGAAGAAATTGAAGATATTTTAATGGGCTGTGCGTTCCCTGAAGCTGAGCAGGGTTTTAACCTTGCTAAGATCGTAGCGCAACGTGCAGGGCTTCCTGCTTCTATTGCTGGTGCGACAGTAAACCGCTTTTGCGGCTCGTCTATGACCACTATTCAAATGGCGGCAGGCTATATTCAGATGGGCGCTGGGGACGCTTTTATTTGTGCAGGCGTTGAGAGTATGAGCCGTATCCCAATGGGCGGGTTTAACCCGATGCCTAATCCAACATTGATGGAAACCTATCCGCA
>PALX01000050.1 GCA_002710775.1 Micavibrio sp.
CAAGCAAGCGGCGCACCAAATACGGCAACAAGTCTTTATGATTGCCGACGGGACCATAGATTGAGATTGGTATACCAACCTCGGCCACTTTGCCATACATATCCTCGCCCATACCGTGTAGTCGCTGAAAAGCGAAGCCATCATATTTCAAACCGCTGGGACAGGCCCGTGCAAAATGGAGAATAGCTGAAATTGTATGCGCATTATGTGTCGCCAGCATCGGTGTTACATACTCGCGCGCCGCCAGTAATTTTTGCGCACAGGCAAAATAGGACAAATCAGTGTTTACTTTCCTTGTGAAAACGGGATAGTCAGCGCGTGCCTCAAGCTGGGCATGCTTAACTTCCGTATCCCAGTAGGCACCCTTAACCAGACGAATACATATTTTTTGATCATGCTGTTTTGCTTTTTCAATCAAGAGATCAATGAGTGGTAAAGCGCGTTTTTGATAAGCCTGAAGCGCAAGGCCAAACCCATCCCAGCCATTAAGCGCGGGGTCTTTCATCACATTCTCAAAAATCTCAATCGACATTTCTAGGCGATCAACTTCTTCCGCATCCATAGTCAGGCCAATGCCATATTTTTTCGCCACTTTGGCCAGTTTCAGCAGACGCTCACTCAACTCAGGAATCGCCTTTTTCTTATAGGCATAATGATATTTAGGATGAATAGCGGAAAGTTTCACCGAGACACCAGAAGTTTTCAGAGGATTGCCGCTACTGTCCTTATTTTGCTCACCTGCAATTTTGAGCGCCCCCATATAACTTTCAAAATACCGATCAGCATCTTCCCATGTCCGCGCCCCTTCGCCGAGCATGTCATAAGAATATAAATAGCCCTGATCCGTCATTTTTTTGCCGCGCTTTAGCGCTTCTTCCATAGACTGGCCAAGAACAAACACATTCCCCAGAACCTTCATTGCCGCAAAGGTTGTTTCACGAATTACGGGCATACCAAGGCGCTTTACCATCGAATTCACAACTGTTTTCGATGTGGCCAAACCAAGCGATGAAATCTTGATCCAGATATCATCCGCACTGCCGACATGCTTATTCCATTCCGCCGTGCTTAAGCGGTCCGTGATCAGCGCATTGGCCGTAAAATCATCTGGCACACGAAGCAAGGCTTCGGCCAAAGTCATCAACGCCAGACCTTCAGCAGAACTCAGATCATACTCTTGAATAAACTTATTCAAAAGAGACGCTTTTTTATTTTCTTTACGTACAAACTGAACCAAGTCTTCGGCTTCATTTCTAATAGAAACCTTCATCTCTTGCGGATAAATAAGCGTTTCCAACAAAGCCTCCACAGCCTGCTTTTCATCCATGCATTTATACTGGTCCAGTGCGGTCATATACTCTCCTTAAATTGAACGTATAGTATAACGCGAATGTAACATGATTTCAGGCTTTGCCGACCTTGCAGTGCAATAATTATATGCAAATGATGGAGTTGCTATCTTTAGCGGCGAAGATAGCTTATACACTGCGCCGATTTTGTATTACCCGCATTTCTCTGCGTAGATTCTTCAATCGTAAAACTTCCTCGGTGAAGTTCATTTAATTGACCGTGACCCAAAGCATCCATAACTTGTGTTTCGGAAACCATTCTTGCACCCGAATCCTTCAGTTTCTGCATACCCTCAGCGCGTGTTTCTTCTAAATTAGTGTCAACGAGGTCCTCAACCACCATTACCTGAAACCCTTCATCTAAAAGACTCTGAGCTGTTTCAAGAACACAAATATCGGCATACAGACCCGTTATAACAACCCCTTTGATTCCCTGCCCCTTTAATCTTTCAAAATATTCTACATTATCAGGAACGGCATTAGGCTCTGTTTTTCTGATAACATCATCGTTATCTCCACGTTCCACTTTATGGGGCCTCCCCTGCTCTTCAAATAAATGCGCGGCCTCAGGAAATACATCTTTATAGGCGTCATAATCTGAAAACACCCATACGGGCGATAAAGCATCTCTGGTCTTATTGGTAAACACCGCGATATTTTCTGCGAGCTGGTCTAAATTATTGCTCAAATGATCAAGATCAGCTTGCCCAACATTACTGCCAGCGTCCTTAACAGCCTGATTGAACCTAGGATCTGCCGTTTCGACAGTAACATCAATATTTAAATGTATCCATTCTCTTTGCTGGGGACCCATATTAACAACACTCTCTATCCTCATTATAATCAATGAATATACTATATGAAGAATATTAAATTTATCTAAAAATATTACCCTCTAGCCAAAGATAAAACTCTTGATACTATAGACATTATGCAGGATGGACCGGAACAAAGCACAGGATCAAATTTGCCCGAATTTTCGGTATCGGAAATCTCGAATGCGCTCAAACGTACCGTTGAGGATACGTTTTCCTATGTGCGGGTGCGCGGAGAGCTCAGCGGTGTTAAAGTCGCCGCCTCTGGACATATGTATGCTGACCTTAAAGATGATAAATCTGTGCTTAATGTCATATGCTGGCGCGGCTCCATGTCCAAGCTCAGCATCAAACCAGAAGACGGATTAGAAGTCATCTGTGCAGGCCGCCTAACCACCTATCCGGGCCGCTCAAATTACCAGATGGTTATTGAAAGCATGGAGCTAGCCGGCGAAGGCGCACTTTTGAAAATGCTCGAAGAGCGCCGCAAAAAATTGGCGGCTGAGGGATTATTTGCCGCTGAACGTAAAAAGCAGCGCCCTTTTATTCCGAATAAGATCGGCGTGGTCACATCCCCAACGGGCTCAGTGATCCGTGACATTATTCATCGTCTGCGCGAGCGTTTCCCGCGGCATGTCCTAGTCTGGCCCGCCCGCGTACAAGGCGAAGGCGCGGCGGCAGAAATTGAGGCAGGCATACGCGGCTTTAATGCCATGCCTGAAGATCAGCGGCCCGATCTGATTATCGTGGCGCGCGGTGGCGGCTCTTTAGAAGATCTTATGCCTTTTAATGATGAAGGTGTTGTTCGCGCCGCGGCGGAAAGTGTTATACCGCTCATCTCCGCTGTTGGACACGAAACGGATACAACGCTCATAGACTATGCCGCAGATTTACGCGCACCGACACCGACAGGAGCGGCGGAAGTAGCTGTGCCTCGCCGTGATGAATTGCTGGCACAGGTTATGGACGGTGAAAAAAGACTGTTTGGCGGTATCACCCGCCTGCTTAATCAATACCGCGAGCGTATTACATCTTTTGCCCGCGGACTTAAAGATCCCTTGCGCTTACTTGAGCAAAAACAGCAAGCTTTTGATTTTATCGCGCATAAGCTTGGCTCAGCTTTTGAAAAAGGACTGGTGACCAAACGCACGGCCCTGCTAGAAACAGCCAGCAAAATTCGCCACCCGAAAGACCAGCTTCAAAAAGCACAGCAATCTCTGGAATATCAGGCAACTAACTTGCAAAAAGCAAGTAAGCGCCTCGTTGAACCTTTTGAAACAAAGTTAAAAGGACTATCCCGTATGCTTGAAAGTCTGTCCTTTGAACGCGTCTTAGACCGCGGCTATGCCGTTGTTATGGATGCCCAAAACACACCGATTAGCGCACCCGATACTGTTAAAGAGGGTGATGCACTCACCATCAAGTTTAAAGATAAAAAAGAACTGGAGGCGATTGCTGGAAAAGGCGGGAATAAAAACTCATCGACACCTCAAAAAGCGGCAGCAAAGCCGCCTAAAAAGAAACCTACCACACCGACGGACCAAGGGGATTTATTCTAACAGAAATCACGGGATAATCCGATGGCCTAAGCGCCCAGAACTTTCTCAAGCGGGCCAAAACCTTCAGCCGATTTATGCTTTTTTAGATGCATTTCATAAACATCATCTGTCCAGCCGATAGCATCCAATGTTAATCCAGCGGCTTCAGCAATACGCTTCATATGGAGCAAACGGATTTCAGTATCAAAATCAGGATTTACTTGCGCTTCAACTTCACGCTTCAATTGATCCATTGCACGTCTGGCCAATAGATCCATAAATTCCTCATAATCTTCGCGTGATGTCACGCCAACGGTTAGAAGAGCGTTACGGTATCCCGTTGCTAAAGCCGCATCCGTCGATCCTGCCGCTTTTGGATTAAAAGCATTACAGACGTAATCACAATCTAGGAGACGGCTATTGTAAACATCGCCCGGATTACGAAAATTCTGCCCCTCTTGGACGGCACGAATTGTCCCGATAATATTGGTCTCAAAGTCTTTTAAAAGTGTGTCGTTGGTCATGGCTAACCCCGCTCATAACGTTTACGTTAAGAGCTTATCTCACATTACATAATATTTGTCAATTTATGTGGATTTATCTGCTTGCACGAACGAATATTGCGTTCTCTATTTTCTCGAAAGCATTTTGATAAATTTCAGCATCTAAAACTGGTGTGTCTTGTCGGTCAGATTGACCATATCCATATGACTGCTTACTACTCGTAACAAAATTTAATCGAACATTCGTCTTTTTATTAATTGTCTCAATAAAAGCAGTTGCCGATGTTTGAGAAACATCCGATACACCTAGCCAAAATTTCATTGCCTGATTACTTTTAGCAGGACTTTCTGCTGTGATTAATCCAGTATCCTTGTCTGCGGACTTTACGACATATCCTAAATCTTGAAAAACAGACATAACGCTTGGGAATACAACATTCTTACTTTGGCCGAACTCTCTCGTCTGCATACTCTGAATTTCCAAAGGCGTCATCGTAGAAACTGGCTCAGTTGTCGCACAAGCGCCTAAGAAAAGCACCAAAGCCAAAACAAAAAATTTATTACGCATAATTTATGTACCCCTAAAAATTGGATGCTCTGCTTTTAAAGTCAGAAACAATTTCCTGCTTATTGAATTTAATAATTAAAGTAATCATACTTGAGCTACTCTCAAAACCTGATGAACCACTCTCACCGCCCGCCAAAATAACTGTCCAATATCCTGAACGGCTTGAGGCTTGAGAAACTTGGGCCGCTCTTTGATAAGTCCAGACTTCCTGACCTGACCCATCAATAGTTGTTATATTGGGCGCTCCAAACGTTTCCAGAACATCCGCTTTTGTTGTTTTACCAACCTCTAAATTCATCTGTACATTTCCATGTGTTAATTGAGAGTTACGAGACGTAACTGGCTGGTACGATGTACAGGCAGAACAAAGAACAAGTAAAAAAGAAATAAAAAATATGCGCATAAGTGTTTTCTCCAAAATACATTTATATAAAAACAGGTTTTTATATAAATAACAAGGACCTGATTCTACACCCAATCAGGGCGGGAACCAGGGAGAGCGACGACAAGGCCGTCAAGTTCTTCCTCCATGATAATCTGGCAAGACAGACGAGAGCTTTTTTTGAGGTCAAATGCCAGATCGAGCATATCTTCTTCGTCTTCGGAGATATCGCCTTCTTCGGGCAATACTTTGTCGAACCAATCAGGGTGTACATAGACATGGCATGTGGCACAGGCCAACGAGCCACCACATGTGCCTTCAATCTGGTAAATCTTATTATGATGGGCAATTTCCATGACCGACAGACCGAGCGGTGCATCGGCTAGGATTTCTTTTCCATCTGGCATAACGAATGTCATATTTGGCATGGAGCGCATATCAGCAATCTTTGGCGCTCAAGTCAATATATAAAGCGTAGATAATAAAGATTACGCCGTTACTTTTTCGGCTTCGGCTTTCGCGCCTTCTTGAACACGGCTCGCTATTTTCTTCCAGCGCTCAATAAACGCGTCAACTTCCGCTTCTTGTGTGTTCCAACCCATTGAGATGCGTAATGTCCCAAGCGCCACATCATCGTCAGCCCCCATAGCTTTTATTACGGGAGATGGCTTGATTGAGCCAGACGAGCACGCAGAACCTGTGCTCAAAGATACGCCTTCAAGATCAAAGTTCATGAGCAGCATGGAGGCCAACTGCCCGGGCCAGCTAATGTTCAACGTATTGCCTGTGCGCGGTGCGTTCTTGCCGTTTACCACCATGGATGGCTCAGTAGCACACATGGCTTCTTCAATCTTATCGCGCCATTTGGCTAAGCCTTCATAATGGTCAATCTGCCCCAAAGCTAGCTCCATAGCTTTTCCAAAACCAGCAATACCTGCCACATTTTCAGATCCCGCGCGGCGATGATTTTCCTGTGATCCGCCATGCATAAACTTTGGCGCCTCTTCGCAAGGGCCAAGCACAAGCGCACCGCATCCTTGCGGCCCACCAATTTTATGCGCGGATAGAGACAGATAGTCCAAGCCGAGGGTCTTCATATCAACATTGACACGGCCAATTGCCTGCACTGCATCGGAATGCACCTTAATGCCATAGTGATGTGCAAGATCACATATCTCTTTAATCGGCTGGATAACACCCGTTTCAGAATTCACAAACATCACGGAAATAAGCTTTGGCAAAGGGCCTGCCTCCAGCATCTCCTTGAGCGCCTCCAGATCAACAACGCCATCTTTGGTCACGGGAATGCGGCGGGCGTCCGCAACCACACGAGAAACGGATGAGTGCTCAACTGCGCTAACCCAAATGTCTTCTTGGTCAAAATGCTTCAAGATTGTATTGTTGGATTCCGTTGCGCCGGAGTTAAAAACAACTTGTTCAGGGCGCGAATTAAGCCCCTCGGCAATAATTTTACGGGCATGTTCAACATGCTTGCGGCCCAAACGGCCATGGTAGTGAACCGATGAGGCGTTGCCCGGCACAGACATGATTTCCGCCATAATATCAATGACTTCCGGCCTTATTGGCGTATTCGCATTGTAATCAAAATATAATCTTTCCATATCTCACCGAACTATGTTGTTTCTTAATCCATGCTTTGATTGCAAAAACGATGCCAGAACAAGGACTTATAAAATTCTTCTGGACATTTAATCCTATTTTCTATAACAAATAAAGACGTTGAGGCGCAATATTTCATAATATTTGCAAATTTGACGAAAAACATAAATATCTTCTACACTCTCTCACAGATAACAGAAGATATTCAATAAAAGTAAGGGAAATACACAGAAAATGCCTGAAGTCTTAATCCCGGGACCAGCCGGACGCCTAGAAGGACGTTACTACCACTCAAAAACACCAGATGCCCCGCTCGCTTTGATCTTGCATCCGCACCCTGAGCATGGCGGCACGATGAACAACAAAGTTTCATTCGCTTTATACCAGATTTTTGCCCAGCGCGGCTTTTCAACACTACGTTTTAATTTCCGCGGTGTTGGCGCGTCTGAAGGAGAATATGCTGATGGAGAAGGCGAATTATCCGATGCAGCTTCAGCACTAGACTGGATGCAAGAAATTAACAAAAACGCCCCATATGTATGGGTTGGCGGTTTCTCATTCGGATCATGGATCGGCATGCAACTATTGATGCGTCGTCCTGAAATCCAAGGCTTTGTGTCTGTAGCACCGCCTGCAAACACATATGACTTTAACTTCCTTGCACCATGCCCAACAAACGGCCTGATCATCCGCGGTGACCGCGATGAGATCGTATCCAAGGAATCTGTTGATGGCTTGATCGAGAAACTAAATGACCAACAAGGCCTGAATGTTGATTATCGCACCATGGAAGGCGCTAACCACTTCTTCCGTGACAATATTCCAAACCTTGCATGGAATATTCATGATCACTTAAATACAGCTAGCGCAGGTCAATTCATTGATATCAGCGGGAAAAAGAAAGCCGCGTAATCGAGACCCAGAATTAAAGCTTTATGCAATTAAGAATAGCCGGTCTTTGCCGGCTATTTTTTTATAATAATCTAATAAAAAATTTGACTCATACGACATAACTTGTTTTCCTAAGGCAATAACGAGACATAAAACAATTATGCGAAGAGGTGATTTATGCCAGACGGAGAAGGCTTCAGAAAGCCCATAGACAACAGAACAATTACAGGCGCCGAATACAAAGAAGCCCTATCGATCCTGCTCAGAAATTTCTGGCTCATCACTGTTTATGGTCTTGGAGATTACGGGGATCTGCACGAAAAAGCGAATTTGTCGCCACAGTGTCAGGTAGAACCTGACCTATCTGTAATCGTTGGCTGGGTGCCACCACAAGAAGAACATCTATTCCAAAAATTCACACGCTTCTCGGATGGTGTTTTAAAAACTTTAGACAATACGCTTCGGGAAGAGGATATGCTTTCTGCCGATGCAGCCCGAACAAATAGCCAATACTGCATGGTTACCTTCAAATCTATCGGCCATTTTTACAACGTGTTGATTGCTTTATGTAATGGTAACGACAATATTGGCTATGACAAAGACACCGACCTTATAGATCTTGAAGGCACCGAGATAGTTGAAACACAACTACCGCGCGCCAGACGAATACTTTTTGGCGGTGGCGGTTATTTCTTAAATGAACAAAAAAGGCACCTCAACTAAGCCGCTTTTGCTTGCTTCACAGCCTCTAGAACGTCTTCGACATGGCCATTTACTTTTACCTTAGGCCAAACGCGCTGGATCGTGCCATCTCCATCAATCAGAAATGTTGAGCGTTCAATGCCCATGTAGCTACGACCATACATGGATTTTTCTTTCCACACGCCATAGCGCTCACATAAATCCGTTTCCTCGTCGGAAATAAGCGGCAAGCTCAGATTGTATTTTTCCTTAAATTTATCGTGTTTCTTGACGGAGTCCTTTGACACGCCAACCACAGAAACACCGCAATTATCCAACGATTTTAAATTCGCTTCAAAAGCACAGGCTTCTTTCGTACAGCCTGATGTATCATCCTTAGGGTAGAAATATAGCACCAACATTCGGCCTTTAAAATCACCTAGTGATACTGTGCCATCGCCGTCCGTGGGTAAATCTTTGAAATCCGGTGCTTTTTCACCTTTACTTAAATGAGTCATTGTCTCTTCTCCTTCGGTTCATATATAAATATATACATAGATGGACGATATAGAAGGTCAAAATAAAGACGTAAAAAAGAAAAACAAGAAACGCGGAGGCATGAAAGTCTCCACGCGGATATGGCATGACACTTTTGAGCTTGTCGGCATCATCTTCATCCTGATCGCCGTTTTGATTGTCGGCGCTGTCATTACGCTACAAAAAAATAGTGTTTCCCTAAATTTTCTTAAGCCAATGATTGAAGAAAATGTCAGTTCTGACCAATCGAAATTATATGTTACGATTGGCGACCTATCTTTGAGCTGGCCCGATATAACAGAGCCTATCATTCTCCAAGCCAGCAATATTGAACTGCGTAAAAGTCAGGACACTCCTTTCTTTTCTATCAATCGTTCCGATGTACGTCTTAACCTGCTTGACCTTCTGCGCGGCCAAATTTCTTTGAGCAGTCTGAAACTCTACGACCCCTCTTTGCGTCTTATTCATCTAGGTGATTACAAATTTATCGTTAGCTTCGCCGATGAAGCCTATGAGATACCCCAAACAAATGAAACCGGAAATGAAAAGACAGCAGAGAAATTACCGCCTACAGATGGTGTCATTGAGGCCATAGAGAACCCAGATATCGCTGATATTGATGTGCCGGAAGTACCCGCATCTGCAAACACGCAAACAGCATTAAGCAAACTAATTACAGGGCTCGTCAAAAACCCTGCCTCTTTGCCGCCCGCCTATCAAAAGCTCGAAGAAATATCGATGTATGATGCCACTGTTCAGGTCACAGATTTTGACACGGGGCGTACGCTTAAAGCGGAGGACGTAGATGCCGAGCTCAAGCGCTATAACGGTCAGATCACCTCTTTTGTAAAAGCAACACTCCCACAAGATTACGGCACGAAAAATAGCGACAAAAGACCTATATTAGAAACATTGATTGAATATGATCCTGAGCAAAATAGAAGCCTCATAACTTCATCTGTTAAAGGTGTTAATATCTCGGCGGCGTTACATGACTGGGCCAACCTTGAATCGCTTGACGGCATTGATTTTGCGATGAACGCAAAAATCACAGCGCATTTACGTGGTTTTGAACGCCTGAATAAACTGGATTTTGATATTACCTCAGATGAAGTCTTCGTGGACAGTCAAGAATTCACCTTGCTTGATTTGCCAGAGAACCTAGAGAAACTCGCATTGCGTGGCCACTACGAAAGCGAGAACACACTCTCTCATCACATCACCATTGAAAACTTTGCCCTTGATGGTTTTAAATCTAATGCCGAAATCGTTTACACCAAGAACAGTGATAACAGAGAAGGCGCCATTGATATTAAAGCTAATATCCCTAATCTGAAGACATCTCTTATCGACCAATACTGGCCTACACCTGCAGCAGATAAGGAAAAACCAACAGCCTATAAGTGGCTCGTCGAGCGCATAGAAGGCGGAAAATTTAAAGATGTAACAGCTTCTTTACGTTTTAACGGCACACCCATCGCATCAGACACCGCGCCAGATAAAAACATAATTCAGCAATATGACTGGGCCTTGGACATGGATTCCATTGCGGCTGATTTTAGCTATGAAGACTTAAAAGTCACCTATGAAGATGATTTAACACCTGCGACACAGATTGCCGGTAGCGGCACTTTCGGCAAACAGTCAATGACTCTGAACATCGACACAGCTATAGTTGGCGACTTGAGCGTCGCCAGCGGCGGCACGCTCAAATTTGAAGATTTCCTTGCCAAAGGGCGCGGCGATGCCACCATTACGCTGGATGTAAACGGCACATTAAAGTCAGTTTTCGCATACCTCTCGGACGAACCTATCCGTTTAAAAGAACGTGCGGACATTGATCTTGAAAACGTGCAAGGAAATACATCCAGCCATGTTGTTATCAAATTTCCAACAATTAAAGAACTCAAAACCGAGCAAATTGACATTAATGTCTCCTCGCTTGTTAAAGATGCCATCTTACCCAATGTCGTTGGGTCTTTAAATTTAAGTGGTGGGCCGTTTAATGTCGAGGCGTCTATGAACGACTTTACATTTTCTGGTAAAGGGATGCTCGGCGCTGCACCCATTGACCTTAAATGGCACCAATTTGTAGATACTGATAATCCGCACCCATATCAACGCCGTCTTCAAGCGGCCCTTGTGACAACGGATGATGTTAAAGAGGCACTGGACCTTGATTTATCTGCATTTACAGATGCTCCTGTACGCGTCGAAATTGATCAAAAAAGACTAACGGATAAGGAAAGCACACTATTAGTGGACGCTGATATTACAGACATTCCATTCTTTATTAAACCACTGCAATATGAGAAAAAACCGCAGGAGGAAGGGCAACTTCAATTCTCTGCCAAAATGGAAAATGACAAGATTGTCCATATCACGCATTTCTCCTTAATAGGACCCGCTTTGGAAATCAAAGCTAATGATCTTCTATTCGAGCCAGGGGCTTATATCCCTTATGGCGGTAGTGTGACAGAATTTATTGTCGGGCAAAGTAGCGCCCAAATTGAATGGATGCCTGAGTTTGAACCTGTGACGGCCCTTAATATCCAAGCAGACGCCCTCAATATTGCCGGCTTCATGAATACGGACAAAGCTGGCCTTGGCACGTCACTCCCACCGCTTCACATTGAAATTCGCGCCAAACAGCTTTTAATGAAAAACAACGAGAACATCACAGATGCAAAAGTCTTATTCAAACAAAGTAAAGAAGGTGATATCCAACATCTTTCGCTCACGGGGCATACTAACGGCGCAGCCCTAGAAGTTTTCTTCCGCCCAGATGAACCTGACAACCCAGATCGTCTGAGTTTTCAGGCTTTGGATGCAGGCCGTGCCTTGCGCGCCTTTGGTTTATTCAAAACGATGCAGGGCGGCGAAATTCGGTTAAAAGCCAAAGGTATCGAAGACGCACCACCACAGGAAGTCCGCGGCGCCCTTGTCATTTCTAACTTTAAAATTGTCGATACCCCCTTTATTGCGACATTGTTAAATTCCATGACGGTTGAAGGCCTATTTAGCATGTTCCAGCAAAGCGGGTTGAATTTTGACCAGCTTCGCGCCTTTATTCGCACAAAGAAAAACGAAAAAGGAGAATGGGAAGTTTATTTCGCCGATGGGAAAACGCGCGGCGGAACGTTAGGGCTAACTTTTGAGGGAGGTACTAATGTCGACAACAAAACACTTGATATCAAAGGCCAGATCATACCAGCCTCTGGTCTGAATAAAGCTTTAAGCGAGATTCCTGTGCTTGGCACGATCCTTTCCGGCGGGGAAGACTCTATTTTCGCGGCGAATTATTCGATCAAAGGCAAAGACGATAATGCCAAAGTTACAATTAACCCCTTATCGGCTATCACACCAGGATTCTTGCGCAAATTCCTGTTCGATAATAATGGTGATAACGCTGCCACACCAACACCTGAAGAACGCAAAGCACTCGAAGAATAGAGAGACGTACAATCAACGAATAACGATAAGCTGATCTTGTCCGCTACGGCGTATTACAATAGACCAGTGCCCTGAATCAGCACCCTTCTTTAAAGTCTTTTCTAAATTGTCCACAGACTTTATTTCCGTGTCATTCACTTTAATAATACCATCTCCTGGACGCAAAGCGATGGCAGAAAATGTTCGGTTCCGATCAACCGCCGAAATGATAACACCGCTGGAGTGTTTCTTCAGATCATACTCAATCTCGACGGCAGGCGAGACATTTATCACGCGTACACCATTGAGTGGATGCGTGCCTGTTAAGGCTGTTTCATTGCGTGGCGGCTCCTCCACTGGCGCTATCGCCTTAAATATAACTGTTCTGGGTTGGCCACGGCGAAGCGTATCTAGCTCAACACGCTCTCCCAACGCCAGTGTTGCAAAACGAAATAAAAGCTCCTGCCCGTCCCGTACGTCTTTTCCATTCATCCTTAAAACGACATCGCCTTGTTTTAATCCGGCCTTACCCGCAGGGCTAAGCGGATGGACATCTGATATTAAAACGCCGCGCGTACTATCCAGATCAAGGCTCTGGGCAATATCCTGTGTGATGCTCTGACCTTGTGCCCCGACCCATGCACGCACAACGCCACGCTCGCTATATTGTCCTGTCTGAACAGCGGCAATAACAGACTGTGCCATTTCCGACGGAACAGCGAAGCCAATACCCAAAGAGCCGCCATCTCTTGAATAAATCGCTGTATTAACACCGACCACCTTACCACTTAGAGATACAAGCGGCCCGCCCGAATTTCCCGGATTAATCGCCGCATCGGTTTGAATAAAGAAATTAAAGTCTGACACGGTTGAGGCCGCCCGAGCAACGGCTGAGACAATACCACTTGTCACCGTCTGCCCTACACCGAAAGGATTGCCGATAGCCAGCACAATATCGCCCACTTCCAGCCCTTCACTGCTTTCAAATTCAACAAAAGGCAACTCTTGCTCTTTTGCATCAAGTTGCATGAGCGCTATATCGCTCGCCTCATCCACTAAGATCGTTTCTGCTTCAAATTGGCGACCATCAGAAAGATCAACTTTAGCTTCTTCCGCTCCCTTAATGACATGGGCATTCGTAACAACCAACCCATTGGCATTAACGATGAAACCAGAGCCCAGCGTACTTTCTACACGTTCACGCATCATACCACCATCAAAGAAATTGCTGAAAAAAGGGTCAGAGAAAAATGGATGTCCGACACGGCGAACAACCTTCTTTTTTGTATAAATATTCACAACAGCCGGAGAAACTTTTTTAACAATAGGGGCGTAGGAATACTGGATTTGGGCTTTATTTTGCGGCACAGTTCGTTCATTAGCATAGCTGCGCACAGCAACCCCAAACGTCACTACCAAACATACCGTAAAAACTGCTATTTTGTATAAAACACGCTCCATAGATAGCTAATATAGGATTAGTTTTTTTCTTCGGCAATAGGGGCGGATGGGATGATATGACATGCCTCACCGTGATCTGTTTTTGGGTCTAGGAAATTATCTTTGTCATCACCATCTTCAAATTCTAGCGTCGAATGACTGATATTGTGCTTATCTAGCAATGCTTTCTTTATAGAAGCCTTAATAGATTCGATCTTTGTTAAGTCTTTAACAACAACATGTGCTTCCAACGCCGCGCGCCATTCATCAATTTGCCAAATATGGATATGATGTGCTTCTAAAACACCATCAATACTCGAAATCGTCTCTGCGACCTCAGGCAGTTTTATATGATGAGGTGTCCCATCCATGAGTAAATGAATAGCCTGTGGTAACCCGTAGAGGCCGTGACCGATCACATAAAGCGCAATCATGGCTGTTAAGGCAGGGTCAATCCAAACCAGATCATTATAATAATGAATGATAATACCAGAAATAAGTACGGCAACAGACCCCATCGCATCAGCAATATTATGTGCCATCGCCGCTTTAAGATTCATACTGTCTTTAGATGAACGATAGATCAACAGAGCCGTAGCAAGATCTACAATGAGCGCAATCACCGCGATAATGATAACGATCATGCCCGTAATAGGTTGCGGATTTAAAAAGCGATCAATAGCCTCAATACATAAAAAAACACCGATAGAAACCAGCACAACAAAATTGATTAAGGCCGCTATTGTTTCAGCACGCTTATAGCCGAATGTTTTCGTATGATCCGCAGGCTTCTTACCAATCTTAATAGCCAGAGAAGCGACAACTAGCGCCGCTGCATCGCTTAAATTATGTACGGAATCAGCAATCAGCGATAACGACCCAGAGATCAGTCCACCAATAATTTGTGTAAATGTCAGTAACACATTGGCAAATATAGCTAAATTAAGTGTTTTTTCAGCCATTTCGCCGTTATTGTGCGGTGCATGGTCATGATTATGATGCTGGTGGTGACATAAACTCATGAAACCAGTATAGTTAAGTTGCCGAACGAAAAAAGCCTATTTTAACGAGTTGTTAGGCTTCGAATGTTAGGCTTTAAGTTGGGAAACTATAGATTTTAAAGGGAAAAAGGCCAAAAAGAGAGCGCATTAGGTATGTATAAAAAGATCAGAGGGTCCATCAAGACAATAGCAATAATAGTTAGTTGTGGAGCCCTCCTTGTTTCGTGTAATCCTGAGGCGTTTTTGGATCGGAGTGTGGATGAGACGCGGGGAGCTGGATTGCTGGGATCTGAGGCGCGCGTAAAGAATTATGGTCAGAATTTAGAAGGATTTGCAGCGGCTATACAGAATGAGATAGTGACGGGTCAGGGGACGGGGAATGCGTTTCTTGGGGGGTCGGATTCTGTGGATGCTGTTTTGGCCTCGAATGCGTTATCGGGTGCGATGATGAATGAGATGGATGCGGTATATTGTGACGGGTCTGATCTTCAATTGACGTGGATGGACAGCCGCGATGCGGATGATAATTTCTTTGTTAAAGGTTTAGGCCGTCAGGCCGGAGAGCGTATTGTGGCCGGTTTATCGGGGCGCATTGATGGGGCTCAAATTGGTGTTTATGACGGGATTAGTATTCAAATGGCCGATGGCACGGCACAGGCGGTGCCATCTGAGGTTAATTGTGGCTCTGTAGCGGTGGATATTCCTGTTGGGGCACCGGTAATGGTGTTTGCCAATATTGCGGCGGCGGCGGGTCAGGTTGATCTGGCCCAGCGCTATGAATACCGCACGGAAGAGTGCGGTGTTGATGGTCAGGGCAATCCGCAATCTGGCTCTGTCTTATACAGAGAACTGAAGCAGGGTAATGAGATTTTAGACAGTGTCTTGGTGAGCTCGAACTGTTCAGCGGATGTGACGGGCCAGACAGATCTGGCGCTTCTTGGTGAGGCGCTATCGCACACAAATTTAACCGATGGGGTGAACTTTGCCGGTAGCGGTGCGACGGGGACAGCGATTGAGACAGCTTTAGAGAATAATTTATCGGAGGTGGAGTGCCGCGAGGTTGAGCAAGCGCCGAATACGGATACGGATAATGACGGGATTAACGATACCTATGTAGCGCCGGATGGGGCGACGGATCAAAGCTATTCGACCTGTTCTGAGGCGATAGCGCTGGCGCAGACGAATTATGATTTTAATGAAGTTGAAGCGGGCAGTGAAGACTGGAATGTGTTCACCACCGCATGTGGCGGTGCCAGCGGATCGAAAAATGAAGAGATTAACGGCGAGGTTGCGACGATCTCTTATCCTGCTTATAGCGGTGAAGTGACATACCGCCAGAAAGTCTATGTCGGTACGCTCGATGACGGTACGGAAAGTGAGACGTTACAACGTGTGGGTAAGCCAGAGGCGCAGAGCATTAATTGTTACCGTTCGAATATGGCGACAGTGAGCTGTAACGCTCAGCGTCCTGTTGATTACGGTAATGGGAATACATGGACGTTTAAGAGCGGTTCTGGCTTTGATGTAGAGCGCACCGAGACGGTGACGGATTTTGAGGATGCGACCACGACGCCGCCAAGACCGGCTGATCCGAATTACGGCTCATGGGCGGCCACCGCCGTGGATTGTGTATGGACCGAAGAAGAAGTGCTTGGTGATGATGCCTGTCCAGCAAACCATGTCGCCACTGTCGATGGCCTGCGCACACGTGACCACAATGTCACCGACTTAAACGGTAATACAACACCCACTGCATGGACAACTATCACACCGCCAACATGTGTGCCGGTAGTCAATGCATCTTGTAATAACAGCGTGCGCAACGGCTGTTCTGCCGGATCGGCGAATGATGGCGCGCATCCTGATACGGGATCGGAATATAGATGGCGCTGTGACGGCTCCCCTTCAGGCGTCGGATCAAACTCGCCGATGTGTGCTATGACCATCCCTGTAGATGGCCAGTGCGGCTCTGCCGACGGTACAGCCGTCTCATCCAAACCAACATCGAACCTATGTTCGGAAGGCTCTGCCTCATCCGTCTCAGGCTCTGGCCCTTGGACATGGTCTTGTAACAGCACAACCGGCGGCGCTAA
>PALX01000051.1 GCA_002710775.1 Micavibrio sp.
GTTCCAATGTTTCATATAGCGTGAATTACGATGATGTGGAAAATCTAGTGCTTGTTGAAACATCAGCGAAAGATGTAGGTGTTAATCTCGGCGCTTTAGCGCGTAAGTCTAAGCGTGTTCAGGCAGTGAGCTCAACGAAGGGTGCAAATGGTAATGTGACGATTGTTATATCACTTAAAAATGCAAATGATATCTCAAAAGGCACGTTGATTAAGCCGAATAAAGATAGCGCCAATTACCGCTATTTCTTTGACGTTTTCTAAGACCATTAATTGTGTTGCGTAGCAACAACTCTTCTTGCCCTGTGAACGGCTAATTCTATAGAATGAGATTTCTATATGCGGTATCATTAATACATGGCTTTCTCGTCCTCCGATGATTTTCTTGCCGATTTACACCGCCTTCAAAGGAAATTTGATGCTATTCCTCCGTTATTGGAACAAAGCTTTATTGATAAAGATAAGGGTGTTGAAGGGCACGTTGTTGTATGGAATGGGGCAATCTGTGAGGGAGGGCCTTTATTTGACAACGGTATTGGGTGCGGTAAAGGCGGCACAAGAGTTCAAGCGGGGCTAAGCCTTGAGCATGTTAAACGTCTGGCGCGCGCTATGGCGCAAAAAAATGCGGCGGCAGGCCTCCCTATGGGCGGTGCAAAATCTGGTTTGAATCTTGACCCTAGAGATCCTGGCTATGAGCAAAAATGGAAGTTTTTTGTGCAAATGGTCAAAGATAGCGGCATTTTATATGAAGATGGCGGCGTATTTGGCGGTTTTGGTTATGATGTTGGCTGTAAGCCGCCGCTCAATGCCTTATGGACTATAGAACAATTAGGCTCTGGCCGTTCTATGACAGGGAAACCTACTGAGTATGGCGGAACGGATTACGATAAACGTGGCATTGCTGGTTTTGGTGTTGCGGTGGCGGCGCGCACGTTGCTAGATGTTCAAACTGGAACAGCAGAAGGCAAAAGCTACGCCGTGCAGGGTGTGGGTGCTATGGGCGGGGCGGTATTACGCTATTTCGCCGAATTTGGCGGTATATTGAAAGCTATGTCCGACCCTAAATATGGCGGAACATGGATTTTTGATGCAAAACCGTCCAAGAAGCTCTTAGAAGACCCTTCCGCAGAAAATGTGGCCATGGAGGCGAGAAAAGTTTCGGATGACGTTTCAGGGGCTTTATACGCCGATGTGGACGTGGTTTTCCCTTGTGCACTCGAAGATGCAATTACATTAGATAATTATAATCAGATTAAAGCGCCGTTTATTGTTGAGGGAGCAAATAATCCAACAACAGATGATGCGCATCAGGCGCTATATAAAGACGGGACGTTTGTTGTGCCAGATATTATTGCTAACCCTGGGGGCATAATTGCGGCTTATGTCGAAATGACAAGCGGCGTAGAGGATAAAGCCGCAGAAGCTTTTGCGTTATCCGAAGACCGTATTGCGCAAAATGTGATACAATTAATATCCTTGGTCAAAGAATATGATGTGAGCCCGGACCTCGTAGCGGACTACATAACATATAAAAATATCTTTAAAGAAGGGGCATGATATATGGCTAAAAAATCAGATGTTTCAAAAGTAATGATTTGCGGCGGCGGTAAGATAGGTCAAATGGTGGCTCTACTGCTCAGTGATTGCGGCGATTATGCTGTAACAGTTGTCGACAAAGATAAAAAGCAGTTTTCTAAATTTAAAAAGATGAAAAATGTTGCAACAGAAATTGTTGATCTTTCTAATCAAAAAGCGATTGAAAAAGTTGCTAAAAAGCATGACTTTTTAATTTCAACAGCGCCTTTCTTTTTAACAGAAATAATAGCAGGCGCGGCGCGAAATGCCGGCACACACTATGTTGATTTGACGGAAGATGTTGCGGCGTCGGAAACGGTCAAGAAACTTACGAAGGGCGCGAAATCAGCCTTTATTCCGCAATCGGGACTGGCGCCTGGTTTTATATCTATCGCCGCCTATCATATTGCACAAAAATTTGATGAATTGGATGAAGTAAAGATGCGTGTCGGCGCATTGGCTAAATATCCTAATAATGCGATTAAATATAATCTGACATGGTCAACAGCAGGCCTTATTAATGAATATTGTGAGCCTTGTAATGCTGTGGTGGATGGCAAATTGACAAAGCTGGAGCCTTTGGAAGGGTATGAACATTTTACCCTTGATGGCATGAATTATGAGTGCTTCAATACCTCTGGAGGGCTTGGAACACTAGCCGACACATTGCAAGGCAAGGTACGGGATTTGAACTATAAATCTGTGCGCTATCCAGGACATCTTCAGGTTATGCGCTTCTTGATCAATGATCTGAATATGAAAGATAAACAAGATATGCTGGTCAAAATCTTGGATGATGCGATCCCTGCGACAAAACAGGATGTTGTACTGGTCTATGTTGGTGTTTCAGGCAAGAAGAAAGGCCAGTATATGCAAGAGACTTATGCGGTGAAAGTTTATGCAGGTGAAATCGCGGGGCAGGAGTGCAGTGCGATACAAATTACCACAGCAGGTTCTGCCTGTGCCGTGATTGATTTGGTGCGCGAAGGGAAGCTGCCGCAAAAAGGGTTTATCAAACAAGAAGATATTAACTTCGAAGATTTTATCCAAAATCGATTTGGCCGCGTTTATGCGCCGGGTGAAATAACCGCAAAATCTGTATAAGGAGAAGGTATTATTATGAGCATGCTCAATAAAACACTTAAGAACTTAGATATTGCCAAGAAAGAAGTCACGGACGGTGATCTGGCCGTGTTTAGCCCGATTGATGGTTCAAAAATTGCTGCGGTAAAAAAACATACTAAAGCACAAACTAATGCAGCGATTAAGAGAGCCAATAAAGCCTTTTTAGAATGGCGCAACGTGCCCGCCCCGCGGCGCGGGGAGTTGGTGCGCTTGCTTGGCGAGGAATTGCGCAAATCAAAGGAAGATCTGGGGCGTTTAGTTAGTATTGAAAATGGTAAAATTTTCCAAGAAGGCTTGGGCGAAGTGCAGGAGATGATTGATATCTGTGATTTCGCTGTTGGATTGTCGCGGCAATTATATGGTTTAACAATCGCATCGGAAAGACCAGGTCATGCAATGCGTGAAACATGGCACCCTATGGGGCCGGTTGGCGTTATTACTGCCTTTAACTTTCCTGTGGCGGTATGGGCATGGAACGCCGCCTTAGCTCTTATTTGCGGTGATCCCGTGATTTGGAAGCCTTCAGAAAAAACACCTTTGACGGCTATCGCTACACAAAAAATATTTGAACGGGCCTTGAAGCGTTTTGGTAAAGCGCCTGCGGGATTATCTCAACTCCTTATTGGAGAGACGGGGATAGGAGAGATACTAGTTGAGAGTAAAAGTATGCCGATTATCTCGGCCACAGGCTCAACAAGGATGGGGCGCATTGTCGGCCCAAAAGTAGCGCAAAGATTTGGCCGCAGTATTTTAGAGCTTGGCGGCAATAATGCGATGATTGTTGCGCCATCAGCAGACCTTGAAATGGCAGTGCGTGCCGCTGTGTTTTCAGCCGTAGGAACGGCAGGTCAACGATGTACGACATTGCGCCGTATTATTGTGCACGAAAGCTTGAAAACAAAATTCGTTAAGAAATTAAAAGCTATCTATAAATCAATTAAAGTTGGTGACCCTTTGCACAGCAAGACCCTCGTTGGTCCATTGATCGATAAGGATTCTTTTGATGCTTATATGGCGGCCCTTGATGCGGCGAAAAAACAAGGCGGCAAAATCCATGGCGGTGGGCGTGTTTTAGAAAAAGAACACCCTGATGCTTATTATGTTCAGCCTGTGATTGTTGAAATGAAAGAGATGACGGATATTGTGCGCGAAGAGACCTTTGCGCCAATTCTCTATATTATGAGTTATAAAAAACTGGATGAGGCAATCGCGATACAAAACGGTGTAGAGCAGGGCTTGTCTTCTTGTATCTTCACGACAGATATGCGCGAGGCTGAATTGTTCCTTTCAGCGTCGGGATCGGATTGCGGCATTGCCAATGTGAATATCGGCACATCAGGCGCTGAAATCGGCGGCGCTTTTGGCGGCGAAAAAGAAACAGGCGGTGGCCGTGAAAGCGGTTCGGATGCTTGGAAGGGGTATATGCGCAGGCAAACTAATACACTGAATTATTCGACAGAATTACCGCTGGCACAAGGTGTGGAATTTAAGGTTTAAATTACCAAAGCGCGCTGGTCTTCCATGCCCATGGAAAGGATGAGCGGATCTTCCTTTTGCCGCGTAATAAAATCATCTTTTGAAGAGAGGCCTTGCCAGTTCATTTTTATAAGGCTTTGTGCAACTGCACCGCCAAGCGTTGTGCCAGGGCCGAGGATAATAATTTTATCAGGATTGCTGTGTCTAATGCTTTGTTGCACGGCGGCGGTGAAATCATAGACTTCCGTGATTTGGTGGCCAAAAGTATAGTCAAACATGGCATCGGGCTGTGTGCTCGCTTTATCCCATATATGACCGCGCCCATCTATGGCATCAATGCTTGGTGATTTGAATAAGTCTTTAGAAAAATGCTGCAGGGCTTTTTGCGAGATTGGGGATTGGAGCGGCGTGTGAAATGCTGCGTGGTTGTGCAGTCGAAAAGGGAAAATCTCTCGCTTTTCTAACCTATCATTTAGGCCCGCTAGCGCGTCCTCTGTGCCGCCGAAAACAAACATCCCGCCAAGTTCAATAGAGGGGTATAGCCCGTCTATTTCCTTGCACAGTTTCGTGACCTCATCATGTGTACCCTTGATCTCCTGCCACTGCGCATCGACAAGCGTATAGATAACTTGCCCGCCTATCAGCGATTCATGCATAAAACGGCCCATGGTATTTATGATCTCTAATCCGCCTTCAGGGCTAACAGCGCCGCTTAAGGCAAGGGCGATATACCAGCCCATCGAATTTCCTGTGACCGCGCAAATATCGTATTTTTCGCGGTTAATAGAGATGAAATCTGCATAGGCACAGGCATAGATCAGCGGCGAGGCATTATCACCGCTTGTATGAATGCTTACGTCATAGCGTTCCATAGCATCGAGTTCGGAAGTAAGCATTTGCCCTTGTGCTTCGCGGTAAGCATCAATTTTCCTAAGCATCGGTCCTTTATTGGCATGATGCCGCGCAAAATAGCCAAGCTCTTCCTTGTTATACGTGCCGCGCCCTGGGGCGATGACGAGTGCTCTTTCTTTCATGCTTTAACTTTATTGCCTTTTCATTGTGGTGTATAATTATACTATGAGTACATATCATTTCCAATGGGATGACCCGTTTCTTCTGGAGGATCAATTATCCGAAGAAGAGCGTATGATCCGCGATACAGCGCGGGACTATGCCCAAGACCGCTTGCAGTCACGCGTCATAGACGCCTACCGTGATGAAAACTTCGATCCGATGATTATGAAGGAGATGGGGGCGCTTGGCTTGCTTGGTGCTACTATCCCTGAAGAATATGGAGGTGTCGGCACAAATTACGTGTCCTATGGCCTAATTGCCCGCGAGGTTGAACGTGTGGATAGCGGTTACCGCTCGGCAATGTCTGTACAATCTTCCCTCGTGATGTTCCCTATATATAAATTCGGCACGGAAGAGCAAAAAAAGAAGTTCCTGCCCGGTCTCGCAACAGGTGAGCTTATTGGCTGTTTTGGTTTGACCGAGCCTGATGCTGGTTCGGACCCTGCCGGCATGAAAACGCGTGCCGTAAAGACAAAAGATGGGTATAAGCTAACAGGCTCAAAAACATGGATATCAAACTCACCAATCGCTGATGTCTTTGTTGTCTGGGCTAAATCAGAAGCGCATGATAATGAAATCCGTGGGTTTGTTTTGGAAAAAGGCATGAAGGGTCTTTCAGCGCCAAAAATTGGCGGCAAGCTCTCGCTTCGCGCCTCAATTACGGGCGAAATTGTGATGGATGGTGTCGACGTCCCTGAAGAAGCGATGTTCCCCGAAGTGCAAGGCTTAAAAGGTCCGTTTGAGTGCCTAAACCGCGCGCGATACGGGATCGCTTGGGGCGTGATGGGCGCGGCGGAATTCTGCTGGCATGCGGCGCGTCAATATACATTGGACCGTACGCAATTTGGCAAGCCCTTAGCGGCAACGCAACTCGTGCAAAAGAAACTCGCCGATATGCAAACTGAGATTACGCTGGGTCTTCAGGCCACGCTTCGCGTAGGCCGCCTGTTTGATGAAGGCAAAATGGCGCCGGAACAAATCTCTCTTATCAAGCGCAATAATTGCGGCAAAGCTCTCGATATCGCCCGTATGAGCCGTGATATGCATGGCGGTAACGGCATATCTGAAGAATTTCAAATTATGCGCCATATGATCAATCTGGAGACAGTGAATACATATGAAGGTGCACATGATGTCCATGCTCTCATCCTTGGCCGCGCCCAAACCGATATTCAGGCATTTTTTTAGTGGAGAATGAACGGTATGCTCACGGACTTTCTGAGTAATGAATATGCACCTCAATGGATTTCTGCATTGGGCACTCTTTTGCTGGCGTGTGTGGCGTTGTGGGGTAATTCATTTAAGACGTTATTTATTCGCCCTAAGCTTATCTTATCTTTAAAAAAAACTGAAAAAGAGGCTGGTGAGTTGACTTATGATGGCGGAAAACCTGTCCGTTACTATCACCTGATTCTAAGGAATAAAAGTAAGTTTCTTAAGGCCACAGATGTTCAAATTAATTTAATTAGAGTGGATCAGAAAAAAGAAACTGGGCAATATGATCAGTTGTGCGCATTTGAGGGTATACCTTTTTGTTGGCAGTTTCATGAGTACTTGGAAAGAACAAGAGATATTTACGCTAACAAACTGATTGCTGATTTATGCAAGTTAACGCGAGAAAGTTTTCAGTTTACTACATATATAACTCCGAATGTTATGCAGAAGAATTATACGGATTCTTTCGATATGCAAATACATATCCGAGCTCAGTCTGTCGAAACATCTTCGAACTTACTGGTTCTGAGAATAAAATGGGATGGGGTGTGGACTGATGAAGGTGCTTCGAATGTGAAGATTGAAGACGTCAGCAAGACTTACAAAAAAGATACTATTTAACTGCTTCCTCAAACCGCTGTTCCATTTTTTGGCGAGGGCGCGGGCATAGTCAGTGATTATGCTGCGATGCCTCGTTTAATTATGTTGAAAATATCAGGCGGCGCACTCATCTTTAATACATGACAATAAAATCTTCTGTACTTGATATGATTGGCAATACACCGCTTTTAGATATGGGGGGCGGTATCTTGGCGAAATGTGAATATTTGAATCCATCGGGGTCTATTAAAGCGCGTATGGCCAAATATATGATTGAAAAGGCGGAGGCTGAGGGATTACTTAAGCCTGGTGATACTATCGTTGAGGCAACGTCGGGTAATACGGGTAATGCGATGAGCATGATTGCCGCTGTGAAGGGGTATAAGATGCTTGTGTTACTTCCTTCTGGGTATTCGTCTGAACGCACGCAGATATCCAAAGGCTTTGGGGCGGAGATTAAGTTCGTTGGCCATTTCCAAGTGAATGAGGCGTTAGAGCTTTCCCGTAAAATGGGACAGCAAGAAGGCTATTACAATCCTGCACAATTTGACAATGAATGGAATGTTGAAGAAAACCGCGAATGGCTCGCGAAGGAAATTATTGAGCAACTTCCTGAAGGCACAAAAATAGATGCGATTGTGCAAGGCGTGGGGACAGGCGGCACATTGATCGGTGTGGCGCAAGGTTTGCGTCAATATCACAATCCGGATCTTAAGGCTTTTGCGATGGAACCGTCTGAGAGCCGCATTATTGAATGCTGTATGGTGGCGGATCATAAAATTGAAGGAATTGCTGATGGTTTTGTGCCGACAATCTATCAACGGCATGCAGATGAGGTGGATGCCATTATTAATGTGCCAGGAGAAAAAGCGATTGAAATGGCGCAGTATTTGGCAGCTAAGCACGGCGTATTTGTTGGGCCAAGTTCGGGCGCAAATTATTGGGCAGCACAAAAAATTAAAAAGGATAATCCTGAGATTAAGACAATTCTTACTTTCCTCTGCGACAAGGCAGAAAAGTACCTTTCTTTGATGTATAAAATAGATTAATATTCACTTGGTTTTTATCAGTAATAATAAATAAAAGGAAAATTATGCTTAAAGATTTTAGAGACTTCATCGCCAGAGGCAATGTAATGGATATGGCTGTTGGTATCATTATTGGTGCAGCATTTACATCTATTGTTAAATCACTGGTTTCAGATGTTATTAACCCAGTTATCGGTCTATTCACAGGCGGGATTGATTTTTCAAACCTCTATGTGAATTTGTCTGATACGGAATACGAGACATTAGCGGCGGCGCAGGAAGCTGGTGCGGCGACAATCAATTACGGGATGTTTGCCAATGCTGTTATTAACTTTCTGATTGTGGCCTTCGTGGTGTTTATGCTTGTTCGCTATGTGAATAAGCTAAAAGATCTTGCCGCAGATCCAAAAGCGGCGGAAAAAGGGGATACGCCTCCACCTCCACCGCCTGCTGATATTCAGCTTTTGACGGAAATCAGAGATTTGCTGAAGAAAAAGAAATAATCTTTTCGTTTAAAGAATAATGAAGGCGCCATTGTTATCACTTGGCGTCTTCTTTTTTTGTTCTACATGAAATGATATGAGTGATAAAAATATATTATATAGTTTCCGAAGATGTCCTTATGCTATGCGTGCGCGCATGGCGCTCTCTTATGCGGGTATTGAGGCTGATATCATCGAAGTGGATTTTAAAGACAAACCCAAACATATGCTGGAAGTTTCGCCAAAAGGCACTGTGCCTGTTCTTTGTTTAAAAGATGGCACGATCATTGATGAGAGTTTGGACATTATGCAATGGGCTTTAACACAAAATGACCCTGATAATTGGGCGTATGATGATTTGAGCCTCGTGGAAGAAAATGACGGTCCGTTTAAAAAAGCGTTAGACCTTTATAAATATCCTGAGCGCTATCCAGAAGAAGACGCAACATCGGCGCGGATAGATGGTGAAATGTTTTTGTTTAAACTCGAAGGACATCTACAGCATCAGGATTATTTGAGCGGGGACCATTTAAGCATCGTAGATGTCGCGGTCTTTCCTTTTATTCGTCAGTTTGCCCATGTTGATAAAGACTGGTTCTATAGCTTGGAGCTTCCTTGTTTGCATGCGTGGTTTAAAGCCTTTGGTGAGGGTAAGCTTTACACACAAATCATGGAAAAAGAGTTGGCACATATACCTCCGCTTGCGGCGTAAATATAAAAGCGGGTTTCCTTTTATCTTTTTATTTGCTAGGACTGTGCAGAACATCTTAGGAGGAAGAGATCATGGATGTCTCTGTCATTTATGCCTTTATAGGTTTTATGCTAGCGGCCTATGCCGTTATTGGAAATGATTCAGTCCAAACACTCGGCACATTTATCGCCTCGAATATTCGTGTTTTTAAATGGTATTGGCTATGGCTCGCGGCAAGTCTTGTTCTTGCTTTGACGCTCAGTTACGGTTGGTATACCCATGATGGGGATATATCGTTTGGACGATTGGCGAAAATCCCGCCTGTTGAGATTCAGTGGTATCATGCCGCCGCACCTGCTGTTCTTGTTTTATTGACCCGTATAGGTATCCCGGTCTCTACGACCTTTCTGGTTTTATCCGTATTCGCGTCGACATTTGTGCTTGAAAAGATGCTAATTAAGAGTGTGGTTGGTTATGGTTTGGCTGCCATTGTTTCATATATTCTGTGGCTGGTTTTGGCGCATTTTATCAATGAAAAGTTTAATTTAGTGAAGCGTGAGCACCGCCCTTACTGGCGTGTTTTCCAATGGCTTTCAACGGGGTTTTTATGGTTTTCATGGCTCTCTCATGACATGGCTAATATCGCAGTATTTTTGCCAAGACAATTGCCGCTTGAATTATTAGTGGGGGCGATTGTCGTTTTGTCAGGCTGGCTGGCTTATATCTTTTGGAATCAAGGCGGTAAAATTCAAAAAATTGTTTTAGAAAAAACAGGCTCACGCTTTATGCGTTCGGCCACTTTTATTGATCTGGTTTATGCGGCATTACTGATATATTTTAAGGAATTAAACAGTATACCGATGTCAACGACATGGGTCTTTGTAGGTCTTCTGACAGGTCGCGAGCTAGCTATCGCAACAGCGAACAGAGCGCAATATAATTTTGGTTATGTCTTTCCGCTGGTTGGTAAAGACTTTTTAAAGATGATGTTGGGGCTGGCTGTATCTGTGGCGCTCGTTGTATCAATCCACTATCTTATTGATCCGGGAATGGGAGAATAGATGTTTAAGAATATCACTTTAAAAGTGGGATTATTTTGTATTGCTGTTTTAACGCTCTCAGATGCGGCGCATGCATCAACCTCAACAGTGAGCGGCGCGTCGGTAACGAAAGGCCAGAGTAGTGTTGAAGCGCGTATGAGCTATAGCGCTAATGATGAAGGTGGTTCCAATGAAGACCGTGTTAGGGCGCGCATTCACTATGATTATGGTGTTACAGATTTTTACGCTATTCGTACTATTGTCGCGGTGGATAAGCGCAAGGGTGATAACCATGAATTTGACTCACTGACCATAGAAAACCGTTTCCAGCTTTTGAATAAGAAAAGAGATGGTTGGGATTTGGGTGTACGTCTGAATTATACGCAAAAAGACGGGGATAAATCACCGAGTGAAATGCGTGTTCAGTTTATTCAGGACATCCCGTATGAAAACTGGTCTTTGCGTTTGAATGAGCTGTTTGATCATGATGTTGGTGAAGATGCGACTGGCGGGGTTTCAATAGAAACCAGAGCACAGCTAACCTACAAATTTGAAAACGGGCAACGCTTTGGCTTGGAAAGCTTTAATAATTTTGGCCGTATGAATGATTTGAATGGTTTTGATAACCAATCACATACATTGGGGCCTGTCGCCAAAGGGGCTTTTTTCAATACAGGGCTTGGGTATGAAACGGCTTGGCGTGTTGGTATTTCTGATGCGGCGGCGGATCACGCAGTGCTTTTTGCTATATCAAAAAAATTCTAAAAAGATCAGCTAATCCTTTGAGAGGAAATGCGAATGACTTATACTTAAAGAGTCATGACAGATAGCCCTAAACAATCCACTGACCATATTGCCTTAATAAGGCCTGCGGTTTTCTTCGCCAATCCTGAGACAATGCCAAGCAACCCCTATCAGGACCAGCAAAAGCCTGTGTCTGAAGAAGAGATATACCAGCAGGCGCTTAAAGAGTTTAATGGTTTTCACCAGATGCTTTTGGAAAACGGCATTACGGTGACGGTGCTCCACGGCCATCCAGACTGCCCTGACCACATTTTCCCAAATTTCCTAGGTACGCATGAAAAAGGGCAAGCTATTCTTTATCCCATGGCCACAGAAAACCGTGCTAAAGAACGCACGCCTGAAATTATGAGCTTTATCCATCGCCATTATGAAATACTGCACGACCTTACGGTTTATGAACAAGAAGGAAAAGCACTGGAGGCAAATGCCAGTGTATGTTTGGACCGTGTTAACAAGATAGGCTATGCTGCGCTTTCCTCGCGCACTCATAAAGAGCTGGCGCTCGAATGGGGGCGGATGATGGGCTATGAGATTGTCATTTGTGAAACGGCATTGGAAAGTGGCCTGCCCGTTTATCATACCGACCTTGTGATGTTTATCGGCAATGATTTTGCCTGCGTTTGTTTCGATGTCATGACGTCTGGTACGGAAGAAGTTCGTAAACATCTTGAGCGAAGCGGAAAAGAGATTATCGAGATATCTCTCGATCAACTTAATCATATGTGCGGGAACGCCTTGCAAGTTCTAGGAAAAGACCGGCAAAAATATCTGATCATGTCGAGCCACGCTTATGAGCACTTTACGGAAGAGCAACTGGCAAGGTTTCATGCTCATGTTGATCATATTATCCATGCGCCGATTCCAACGATTGAGCGTTATGGCGGCGGCTCTGCACGTTGCTTGATACAGGAGCTGTTTTAAAAATGTTGCGCTATGTTGGTGTTGAAAAAACAAAAGAACTGATCGCCAAAATAGGCATTGAAACCTTTTTGACCGAGCTTGCGGGGTATATAGAAGAAGATTTTAAGCGCTGGGAAGACTTTGAAAAAGAGCCTCGCTATGCCAGCCATTCCTCTGGAGGGGTGATTGAACTTATGCCCATTAGCGATGGTCAGCAATTCAGCTTCAAATACGTGAACGGCCACCCAAAGAATTTTGAAAAAGGGTTGCAGACTGTTACGGCTTTCGGTGTTTTATCAGATGTTGAAACTGGCTATCCGATATTAATGGCTGAAATGACCTTGGGTACCGCATTGCGTACGGCGGCGATGTCTGCGCTGGCGGCTAAATATCTGGCGCGTGATGATAGCAAGACAATGGCGCTGATTGGCCAGGGGTGTCAGGCGGAATTTCAAACATTGGCTTTTAAGGCCATCTTGGGTGTTGATACGCTAAGACTTTACGATGTTGATGTGAAGGCGAGTGAAAAATTTGTGCGCAATATGAAAGAGCGCGGCTTTGATATAAAACTATGCCAATCTTCACAAGAAGCCGTTAAAGGGGCTGATATCATTACAACAGTAACGGCGGATAAACAGCGCGCTACAATCTTGTCAGACAATATGGTTGGTGCTGGTGTCCATATCAACGCGATTGGTGGCGATTGCCCCGGTAAGACAGAATTAGCACCGGAAGTTTTAAACCGTGGCCGTGTCTTTGTAGAATTTGAAGAACAAAGCCGCATTGAAGGAGACATCCAGCAAATGCCGGATGATTTTGAAGTGACGGAACTCTGGAACGTGTTTAGTCAAGGAGTGTCTGCACGTCAAGCGAATGATGAAATCACCATTTTTGATTCTGTCGGGTTTGCATTAGAAGATTATTCATATCTTAGATATGTCTATGAAAAGTCAAATACGTTTGAAATGTATGATCATCTTGATTTGCTTGCATTACCTGAAGACCCCAAGAACTTATTTGGCGTTCTTTAAGAAGAATGTTTCATAACTTTTTTGATAAGCCAAAAGAACATAGCGTTCGGCATGATGCGCAAGAGCTTGACCAAATACGTGAACTTCTTTGGAAAGTGAATTTCAAATGCTTTGCGCGTTAAGCCTTTGCGAATATGTTTTGCCGCTTCCTCAGGTTCAATCATCATCGGCATTTTGAAATCGTTTTTATCCGTCAGCGGTGTTCGAACAAAGCCGGGGCATATTACTTTTACGTCTATATTGTCCGGTGCATAATCAACGCGGAAGGATTCTGCCATATTAATAATGGCGGCTTTCGTTGCACAATAAGGTTGCCCAGTTGGTAGGCCGCGATAGCCTGCAACACTCCCGCAAAAAACGAGCTGACCGCCCCCATTTTGCTTCTTGAAAAGCGGGACTATAGTGTGCGTGAGCATAAAGGCGCTTGTTAAATTCACCTCAATAGATTGTATGACTTGTTCTGGCACAACTTGATGTTTGTTGTCGGGGTCGTAAGAAGCCGCTAGATGTATGACCGAGTCTATACGTGGCCATTTAATTGATAACTCATTGGCAATACGGTCAAGGTCTTTGTAATTGCTAACGTCAAAAGGAAGAACTTGATGTGCGCCACCTAGCTCATCATTTAAGGCGACAAGGGCTTTTTGATTGCGGGCAGATAAAGCCAGCGTCGCACCTTGCTCTGAGAGCTCTTTTGCCAAAGCTCTGCCGATGCCGCTACTACAGCCAATAATCCAGATATATTTCCCCATAATGTTTTTCATGACATAATTTATGTCGTTTATATAGAAAAAAAGTCAAATCTAAAGTGCTCCGTGGTGACGCGTATATGCGAAATAAGACTCTGTCCACAGGCAAAACTGGAATTATGTCTTGGAATCTTTGCATAACACGTATATCTGTTGCATGATTTGGACATTACCAAATGACGTAGGATGCTTTAATAATGGCAAATGATCGCAAGCAGGATCAAGTCTTAATGGCGCTGGATAAGATCGCTGGACGACTGATCCGTATGGAAAAAGAGCGTAACGCACTCTCTGAAGAACTTAAGGCTATCAAGGGGGGAAGCCGTGAGTTTGAAGACACCTTGATTAAGAAGGTTAATAATACGATCAGTGCATACAAGGGTGAGCAAACAACGCTCAAAAACTCATTAGCAAAACAAGCAAACGACCACGCGGATTTAAAAAGACGTATGGGAGAGCTGGTTGATCACAAAACGATGATTACCAGTATTACGACGGATAACATGCGCCGTTCTTTAGATGAGAGCCTGAAAATTCAAAGACAGATGCGTCAGGAACTTGAAATGAACTCTGTGCGTCAGGCACGCCTTGAAGAGGAACTCCTTGCTTCCCAGCAACGTCAAACATCTATGCTTCGTAAGCTGGAAGCTATGTCTACAAAATACCAGCGTCTGACAAAGAAAATAGAACGCGTTGAACTGGATGCGGCGGACGCTATGACGGCGCTAGAGAATAGAGCGTTTTCTTCTATCCGAGAGATTGAGGATGCGCGTAAAGAAGAAAAGGTGAAGGCCATTCGCTACGAGAAAACGAAAGCAGGCTTCCCGAAAATATCCGAGATGGCACAGGATGCTATTGAGCAAGATAATCAGCAAGAGGATGCTTTAGAGCAGACGATACGAAAAAAGGCATCTGCGTGGCAGCAAAAACTAAAGACCACAATGCGCTATGGCGCTTCGGCGGCGATGATCGCCGTGATGATTGGTGCTATAGGCTATGGTGTATGGCGCACCAGCTATGCGCCTGGTGCAGAACGATACGCAGGTCAAACTCTTCCAACTGATATAGCGCAAAAAATAGAGACATCTGAGGTTTTTGAAGAGGCGGAAGCGATTGCTCGTGAAGATCAGGCAATGTCTACGCCTCTAACGGTAGAAGAATTAAGCGAGACGGAAACAGCGGCAGGTAATGTAGACGAGCAGGGTTCTTTGAATAAAGATCTTACCACCATGGACGTTACGCCAGACACATCTTTACCCAAAGCGTTTAAGAAGCTAGAAAAAGCGGCTTTCGATGGAAATGCCGAAGCTCAGCATGACCTAGCGGCATTGTACAGTGCTGGAGAAAATGGCGTTCAGCAAAATTTTGTAAAATCTGCCTATTGGTTTGAGCAGGCGGCCCAAAACGGCATCTCGAATGCTCGCTACAATCTGGGTGTTTTGTACCATCAAGGTCTCGGCGTTGACCAAGACTACACGCAGGCTATTTACTGGTATAACCGCGCGGCAGAATTAGGCCATCCTGAAGCTCAGTACAATTTGGGTATCGCCCATATTGAAGGTGTTGGTGCAGATTACAGTCCTAAACTGGCTGTTGCATATTTCCGTCAAGCGGCGCAGGGCGGTGTTTCAGAAGCGGCGTATAATCTGGGGCTTATTCTTGAGAACGGATTGATGGGTGAGCCGGATGTTGAAGAGGCTGTCTATTGGTATGCACGGGCTAAAGATATGGGCAATAAGCCAGCGAATGCGGCATTGGAGCAATTGCAGCGTTCAGCGAAACTTTCGAGACAGCAAGTCGATAACATCATGGCGTCTTATGATGCGGCTTATTACGAAGATGATATTCGAAATATTGAGACGGCTGTTGGCACAGAGACTTCAGAAGCGGCCAATGTTCTTGAGAGCGCAGATAATAGCCAAAATAATCAAGCGGTATCCAACTGGCAGAAACTGGTTTCTTCTATACAGACACAACTCAAGATTTTGGCGCTGTATCATGGGCCTGAAGATGGTATTTACGGGCCGAATACACGCTCTGCCATTATGCTCTATGAAGAAAATATTGGCTTGCCTGTTACAGGCGAGCCAAGCCGTGAGCTACTGGCGCATATGTTGGATCAGACGGACCCTGTTGAGCAAGGATCCTCTCAGTAAACTTCTTTTTTTAAGATAAGACGAAGAATGTCGGGCCAGAGCCTGATAATCGTGTGAGCGTATTGTTCTCTTCTCTTTGTTCAATTACATTCTTCAAATCAGGGCGCATCGTAAGCGCGATGGGTTGCAAATCATTTCGGCTGTTTTGTCTCAGCCATTTCATCATATCTGCTTTGTTATGCCATTCAGGCAAGTCGCTCGCTTTTATATCTGGGCCATAGGGTGGTTTGAATTCTTTAAAGACGGCTTCTGTGGACAGAGTCGTGTTCTGCGGCATAATTTCTATATCAAAATCGGGAAGGCTATAAGACAGGGGTTCGATAATCTCGCCAATGCCGCGCATGATACATGGCTTAGCGTAATAACAAACAGGCACATCAGCCCCTAAAGAGAGCAAAATATTGTCCAGATTTTTCGGTGCGTCTACTTGCCAGAATTGTAATAGGGCTTTGATAGTTGCCGCGGCGTCGGAAGAGCCGCCGCCAAGTCCCGCCGCTGTAGGAAGGTTCTTCTCAAGATGAATATGGCAGTTCAACTCTTTATTCAGTGCATTACCTAGGGCATATGCGGCTTTAACCACCAAATTATCATTTGTTTCAAGATGAGCGTTCGAGCACGTGAAGGAAAATGAGTCAGCTTCTTTAATACGAATAATATCGTGGATGCTATCTGAAAAAACTACAAGGGACGATAAGAGGTGGTAGCCGTTTTCTTTCTTACCTGTGACATGTAAGAACAAGTTGATCTTGGCAGGGGCTATTATCTCTGTGGTCACGGGTCTGTGCTCGCTTATCAGGCTGGCTGGCGGATTATTCTGTGTGATCCAATCCTTGCTCAAGTTTTTGCTCTATCGTAGCAAGGCTGAGTTCGGGCGGCGTATCATCCGTATAATAATTTAAGGCGCGTTTCCATTGATAACGGGCCTCTTGTTTACGGCCTGCTTCCCAATAGGCGTCCCCTAAATGATCATTGATAATCGGGTCATAAGGTTCTAATTCCACAGCGCGCTCAAGATATTTAACGGCCTCTTCATATTGGCCTTTTTTATGTAAGGCCCAACCCAAGGAATCTGTGATATAGCCATCATTGGATTTAATTTCTAAGGCTTTGCGGATCATGTCTTCCGCCTCTTCCATGTTCTCACCTCGATCAATCCATCCATAGCCTAGATAGTTTAGGATGTCGGCATTTTCGGGGAAGACATCCAGTGCTTTTTGAAAATCTTTGACAGCGTCATCCCAGTGGCCATTACGTTCTTTGGCAATGCCGCGAAGATAATAAGCATAGGCGTAGCGCTGGGGTATGTCCCCTTCGCCAAATGAAGAAATCAGGTAGCTATAGCCTTTTTCGGCTTGCTTATAATCTTTATCAAGGCGGTAATAATCTGCCAGTTCATAAAGGACATCAGCCGACTCTGTTTCTTTGCTTAAATCTTTGAGCATTTTGATGGCTTCATCATTGCGGTCCAGATGGCGCAGGGCACGGGCGGCCAGCAGACGTGATCGTGTATAAGCCTCAATGTCGCCCGTGACACGTTTGTAGTGAATAATGGCCTGGTCATAATCAGCGGAACTGAAAAGACTGTCTCCTAAAAGCGCGTTAATCTCACCTGAGGCTGGGTCCAGAAAAGCAGAAAGACGAGCAAATAAAAGTGTGCTGTCTTCGCGACCCTCGCTTAAGAATAGTTTGGCGAGGTCCATAAGCGCTGTTGCATAGCGTTTCTTTTCAGATCCGTCCGCCTTTTCCATGTAATTTTTAATTGTTGGAACAACGAGTTGCTGGAAGGCTTCGTCGTCAATACTGTCCAGTAGGTCGTTGAAGCGTTTCATATCACCTTGGTTAATAGCGTTTGCGGATAAGATCATCGTATCAAATACGGTTAATGCGCCTTCGTGTTCATCGGCGTTCTTATGGGCGTATTCTACCGCTGTTTCATACTCTCCTGCGGCCAAAGATGTTAATGCAGCACGACTTAGAATATGTGGAATTTCACTTTCCATGGGCGTTTCTTTAAGGACGATACCCCAATATTTTGACGCGTTGAGCCAGTCCCGTTCTTTTTGAGCTTGTCTTGCCGATAGATATGCCGCCGCATGATTGGTTTTGCTTGCACTGTATTTTGTGTTGGCAATGCTGTGATGGGTGAGGCCAATAGCCATCCCGATAGCCAGTAGTGTTGTCGTAAAAAGTCTTAAAATCATCGTCTCGTTCTTATCTTGCCAGTTTATATTACAATCAGTTTACATGCCTGTATAATTCGGGCCGCCACCACCTTGCGGTGTCACCCAGTTAATGTTTTGTGACGGGTCTTTAATGTCACATGTTTTACAGTGAACACAATTTTGCGCGTTAATCACAAATTGAGGACCGTTGCCTTCATCTTGTACCTCATAGACTGCCGCCGGGCAGTATCGTTGTGCCGGCTCCGCATATTTGGGTAAGTTTACCGCAATCGGTATGCTCTGGTCTTTTAATTGCAAGTGGACAGGCTGATCCTCGGCATGGTTTGTATTCGATAAGTAAACTGAGCTTAAGCGATCAAAAGTCAACACGCCATCGGGCTTCGGGTAATCAATTTTTTGGACTTTATCGGCTTCTTTGAGCTGTTTGTAATCCGCATGGTTTTTAAGCGTATACGGCAATACCCACCCGCCAAATGTTTGAAATGCCGCATGGATAAGGCCAAACCACAACCCTTTGTGAAAGCCGGGGCGTATATTGCGCACTTTATGAAGCTCTTTATATACCCATGATTTTTTAAAGTTTTCAGGGTAAGTGCTCACTTCTGACTCATCTTTACCTGAGCCGAAATAAGCAATAAGACTTTCAGCGGCGATCATGCCAGATTTCATAGCTGTGTGATTACCTTTGATCTTGGGTACATTCAAGAACCCTGCCGTATCACCGATGAGCAAGCCGCCCGGAAAAGTAAGCTTTGGCAAAGATTGCAAGCCGCCCTCAACAAGCGCACGCGCGCCATATGAAATGCGCTTCCCACCTTCAAGATATTTTTTGATTTCAGGATGCGTTTTATAGCGTTGCATTTCTTCAAAAGGAGAAAGGTATGGGTTTTGGTAATCCAGCCCCACAACAAATCCGATAGAGACTTTATTATCATCAAAATGATACATCCATGAGCCGCCATAGGTTTTTTTATCCATGGGCCAGCCAATTGTGTGAAGAACGAAACCTTCTTCGTGTTTATCAGCAGGAATTTCCCAGATTTCTTTAACGCCTAACCCATATGTTTGCGGATCACTATCTTTGCGTAAATCATATTTCTCGATAAGGGTTTTCGTGAGCGAACCGTGACACCCTTCGGCAAAGACAGTTTGCTTGGCGTGGAGTTCCATCCCTGGCTCAAACGCTTCCGTTTTTTTACCTTCTCTATCAATGCCCATATCATTTGTGGCGACACCGATAACGCGATCATCACGGTATAGGATTTCTGCCCCAGCAAAGCCTGGGTAAATCTCAACGCCGAGAGCTTCCGCTTGTTCACCGAGCCATTTTCCTAAAGCACCGAGTGAAATGATGTAATTACCTTTATTATGCATTTGCGGTGGATTGGGCATACCAATCGCGCCGTTCTTTGTTAAGAATTTGAATTTGTCTTTTGTCGCCTTGGTTTTAAGCGGCGCTCCTTTTTCTTTCCAATCAGGAATAAGCTCATCTAATGCGCGTGTTTCAAAGACTGCGCCAGAGAGAAGGTGAGAGCCGATATCAGCCCCTTTTTCCAGCACACATACGTTCAGTTCAGGGTTGCCTTGTTTTAGCTTAATAGCACAGGATAAACCTGAGGGGCCGCCGCCGACGATAACGACGTCGTATTCCATGTTTTCTCTATCGCTACGTATAGATTCGTTCATATTTTATGA
>PALX01000052.1 GCA_002710775.1 Micavibrio sp.
ATTGCTGGATCAGGGTTGCCCCCATTGTCCAAAATTCCCCACTGCTGCCTCCCGTAGGAGTCTGGGCCGTGTCTCAGTCCCAGTGTGGCTGGTCATCCTCTCAGACCAGCTACTGATCGTTGCCTTGGTGAGCCATTACCTCACCAACAAGCTAATCAGCCGCGGGCTTATCCTTGAGCGATAAATCTTTGATCCGGAGATATTATAAGGTATTAGCAGTCGTTTCCAACTGTTGTTCCTTACTCAAGGGCAAATTCCCACGTGTTACGCACCCGTCCGCCACTAACACCGAAGTGTCCGTTCGACTTGCATGTATTAGGCCTGCCGCCAGCGTTCATTCTGAGCCAGGATCAAACTCTTAAGTTTGATATCCAGCTTCATATGAGCTGACAATAAATTGCCATTCAAATTTCACTGTTAAAAAATTAACAAAAACCTGCACGTTTATGCATACTTAAAGAAGATACACAAAGAGCAAATTTTTGTCGTCGTTATATATGTAAGTAAGTACTCAACATATCAAAGACAAAACCGCTACCTGCGTATCCCTTCTTCCAAAAACACAATGTCCAAGAACCGCGCGGAGAACAATGAAAGCAAATTACTTAAACCGCTTTCCGCAAATAACCTTAATAAAAAGGTTTAAAATCTCATCAATAAAAATGAATGCACACATATAAACATAGCTCGTTAAAAAAGCAAGCCCTAATTGGCATTTATTTTCATTTTTTTTAGTGAAGGTTTTGCCTCTTTCAAGGCCGTTTCCTCTCACCGAGATGCGCTTTATATAACGAACGTTATGACACTGTCAAACATAAAAACGCAAAAAAATGAAAAAAAAGTAAAAAAAATTTCAAAAGCCCGAAAATAAAGAGTGTTTGGAGTTTTACTACGACGCGCGTATGCTGATTTCCTCAATATTTTTGTAAAAAATAATAAGAAAAAAAAAGAGCCATCATGTCTTTATCAATCATATTACTCACTATTCTCTCTGGTATTTGCCTCCTGCTTTGGGGCCTGCGCATGGTCAAACGCGCTGTCCTTCATGCTTACGGTGCTGATTTACAAAGCTTGATCGCTAAGTGCGCAAAGAATCGCTTCGTCGCTATGCTGGCTGGTACAGCTATCACAATATTCTTACAAAGCTCAACAGCGACAGCTTTGCTTATCGCCTCTTTCGTGGGGCGCGGCCTGATGGCAGTAGCAACGGGGATTGCCCTAATGATCGGTGCCGATGTCGGGACAGCTGTTGTTACACACCTATTATCTTTCCGTATCGATTGGCTTGCGCCCTTATTACTTTCAAGCGGCATTATTATGCACCTTGCCGCCAGCGGCGGACTACAACGCCCCTATATCGCCCGCATTATAATCGGGCTTGGCTTTATGCTTACCGCCCTAAGTATTGTGAGAGAGGCCGCTGAGCCTTTAAAAGAATCGGCGACACTGCCGCTTATATTAGCGCCGCTTCAAAGCGAACCTTTACTCGCTCTACTGGTATCAGCAATTCTCACTTATCTATTCCATTCTTCTTTATCCGCTGTCCTTTTATATGCCTCTTTAGCTCACACAGGTATTTTGCCTTTAGAACTCGCGGTTGTCTTCGTCATTGGGGCCAATATAGGTGGCGGTTTTATTCCTTTTATTGCCACACTCAAAGACGCACCGAAAGCCCTACAAGTCACAGCCGGTAACTTAATGATGAAAATCATCATGGGCGGCATCGCATTCACCGCTTTCCCCTTTATTATGGATTACCTCCAGCAAACAGGCGCCGATATATCGCGCCAGATCGTGATCACTCATCTTGGTTTTAACCTTGCTATTGCCATCGTCTTTCTGCCGCTGGTTAATCTCATCGCATGGGTCAGCAAAAAAATCATTCCTATGATCGAATCGGAGAGTAAAAAACTGATAGAGCCGAAATATCTCGATGAAGACGCTTTAAAAACACCCTCTACAGCGCTTACCTGCGCAACGCGGGAAACACTTCATATGTCTGAAGTACTCGAAAAAATGATTAAGCAGAGCTTTGAAGCCATTGAAAGCAACAACCTCAAGCTGATTAATACGATTCGCAAAGAAGATAATATTCTGGACAGCCTTTTCCGCGAAACTAAACACTATATCGTGAAACTGCGCCGTGAAGACTTAAGCGACGAGGAAGATATAAAAAGCCGCCGAATCATTAACTTTGCAATGAATTTGGAACATTGCGGCGATATCTTGGATAAAAGCCTGATGGAAATTGCCGAGAAGAAAGCCCGTAACAAGGATGGTTTTTCCAAAGAAGGCCTCAAAGAAATCGAGAATGTCCATAGCATGATCGTTGAAAGCCTAAAGATGGCGCAAGCGATCTTTATCTCTCACGACCAAGAAGTCGCCGACAAATTGCTAGCCCTCAAAAACAAACTCAAAAAGGCAGAACGCGATAGCGCCACTAGCCACCTTTCCCGTTTAAAGGATGGCCTACCCCAATCCATTGCAACATCTGAGATTCATATGGATATTATCCGCGATTACAGAAGGATCAGCACCTATCTGTCATCACTGGCCTATAACATTAATGACGATTAAGCACTTAAACTAAAGCAGGCCAGTCTCTCGAAGTTCTTTTTCAATTTCATCCGGGATATCATCGCCTGCGTCATTATAAACACCTAAATCTTTAGGGCGATCCCAGCCTTCCAAATAGCGCCAGCCTTGTACAGCCCGTTTAGCGCGCGGCGCAACAACATAGATCGTCGGATCAAGATAGAAGAAGCAGCGCTTACTATCAGCATCCACTTCCACTGTTTCGATATCAATGATTTCCTGACGGCAAGCAATCTTATTCTTAATGATCCAATAGACCGAGCCGCCATCCATCAACTCATTTGCCCGAGTCGGTGTGCGGCGTGTTGACATTGCCACAACATCGCGCCCATCGCGTTTTTGAAGGCGGTGCGAAGACTGCACATCCGATAAGTGGCGCATATCATCAATCTTATAAGCCGTTCTGAGTAAATGAACTGATCCCGTCATAATGATAAGGAAAATAGGCGCTCTTACGTTAAAAGTAAATATGACTACGCAGGGCTTACGCTTTTTGATACAATAAACATATGAACTATTCGCGCGGTAACATTCTCTTTATCATTCTCATCGCCATCGCTCTTTTTGGCGCGCTGTCTTTTGCTGTCAGCCAGTCAAAGACAGGCACGGCCAAGAATATGTCTGGTGAGAAGCTTACCATTAAAGTCGACCAACTCCTCGAATACGCCCAAAATGTTCGCAGTGCCGTTAACTTCATCTATACGCACAATAATATCTCAGAAAGCGATATTCGATTTGCCCATCCCAAGCTTGATGCGGCTTACGGTGACTATACAGCCCTCAACTCGGAACAAATGGTCTTCGACCCTAGCGGCGGCGGCATAGATTATAAGCCAATTGATACTGGTTTATTAGATGGCACGCATAGCGCGGAACCTGGTTATGGAACAGCTTATTTTACAATCACATCAAATGTCTTGGATGTAGGTACTACATTACAAGATCTTGTTATGTTTGTTCCTTATCTAAGTCAGGAAGCATGCGCAACTATCAATAAAAAACTCGGTATTAGTGATATGCCAGAGGATTGGGCCTCCATTGATGAAACCAACTACATCACGAATATGTATGATGGAACATATCCTGTCTGGAATGGCATTGGAGATGATGGCTATCCGTTCGCTAACCTCATATCAGGCCGTTTAACCATTTGTTACCGATCAGATTCACATCCTGTTTCGACAGGTTCCTATAATTTAATGCAAGTTCTATTGGAGCGTTAAATCATCATGCAATTCCTAACGAATATAGACACAAATTACAGACGTAATACCAAGATCGTTGCGACTTTAGGGCCAGCCTCTAATAGTCCGAAGATGATTGATAAGCTTATCAAGACAGGCGTCAATGTCTTCCGTGTCAATTTCAGCCATGGCGATCCCGCCGATCACATTCAAACCATCAAGGATATCCGCGCGGCCAGTGAGAAAAATGACCGCCATATTGTTGTACTGGCCGACCTTCAAGGGCCAAAGCTCCGACTAGGAACATTTAAAGGTACAAAAGTTGCGATCAAGAAGGGCCAAAGCTTTACCTTTGATAGCGACAAAACCCCCGGCGATGAGACACGTGTTTATCTACCGCACCCTGAAGTCATCAAGACATTGAAAAAAGGGGATCGTATTTATCTGGACGATGGCAAGGTCCGCGTTGAGGTTACCTCCAAGAAAGAGGGCGCTCTGGTGACTAAAGTGATTGCTGGTCAAGCGCTATCAGACCGCAAAGGCTTTAACCTGCCCGATGTCACACTCCCTATCCCCGCCTTAACCGCGAAAGACCGCAAAGATTTGCGTATCGCGCTTGATGCCGGCGTCGACTGGATCGCGCAAAGCTTTGTGCAAACCCCCGCCGATGTTGCCGAAGCGAAAAAGCTTATTGCAGGCCGTGCGGGCCTCATCGCTAAAATCGAAAAGCCCGTCGCGCTTAAGAATATTGGTGAAATCATTGATATCTGTGACGGTATTATGCTGGCACGCGGCGATCTGGGTGTTGAGATCCCAGCCGAAGACGTCCCTTCCGTACAAAAACGAATCGTCAAATACACACGCAATCGCGGCAAGCCGATTATTGTTGCCACGCAAATGCTCGAATCGATGATTACCAGCCCTGCGCCGACACGTGCCGAAGCCTCCGATGTCGCCACCGCTATATATGACGGGGCGGATGCGGTCATGCTCTCCGGCGAAACAGCCGTTGGTCAGTATCCGATAGAGGCCGTTTCAATGATGAACCGAATCGCCAGCCGCGTTGAGCAAGATAAGATTTACCGCAAAATCATGCATGAGGACCATATCAGCGCCCGCGAAGAAGATGGTGATGCTTCGGATGCCATAACCATCGCCGCTGATGAAGTAGCCGATATCGTTAAGGCCGCCGCTATTGTGACCTATACAACCTCAGGATCAACAGCACTGCGCATGGCCAAACAGCGCCCAAGCCGTCCTATCATCTGCTTGACACAGAATTTGGATACAGCAAGACGCCTGAATTTATCTTACGGTGTGCGGTCCGTTTATGTGCCGGAGGAAATGGAATTTGAAGGCATTGTTCAAAAGGCAGTTGATATTGCCAAAAAACTTAAATTTGCGAAAAAAGGGCAACGCCTTGTGATTACGGCTGGTGTGCCATTTGGAACGCCAGGCTCAACAAACACGCTTCGTATTGCGTGGGTTTCTTAAAAAGCTACTGACGTTCCCAAACTTCAAAACGATATGACAGCGTATCAGTGCCAGCGCCGCGCTTCGTACTAATACATGCCCAAATGGAACCATCTAATTTTGGGAATTCACTGTCGCCTTCGAAGTTTTCTTCAACGACAGTCAAGTAAACGCGGTCACAATGTTCTAGGAATTGTTTATAAATTTGCGCCCCGCCAATGCACATAATTTCTTCTAAACCTTTTTCTTCGGCGGCCTGTTGCGCCGCATTGACAGCCTCTTCAACCGAAGAAACAACAGCCGTATCGCCTTGTCCTTCATAATCCTCTTGGCGGGTGATAACAATGCTCTTACGCCCCGGTAGCGGTTTACCCAGATAGCCCAAGATCGACTCATATGTTTTACGGCCCATTATCACAGGCTTATTCATCGTAACTGCTTTGAAATATTTAAAGTCCTCAGGAATATGCCACAGCATTTTGTTATCCCTACCGATAACACCATTTTGAGCCGCCGCAACGATAAGTGATTTTGTAACAGGCATAAATAGTCAGCACTTTCTATACAGCAAAAGGGTATTTAATCGGGTCATGGTGCTGATAACCTTCAACTTTAAAGTCATCCAGCGTTACCCATGTCTCCAGATCTTCCAATGATTTTATATCAGGGTTGATATGTAATTTAGGTGACGGGAAAGGCTCGCGCTTAAGCTGTACATCACGCATCAGTTCAAGTTGATCCTCATATATATGCGCATTGATAATCTTGTGATAGGCCTTACCCGGCTTATGACCTGTAATCTGCGCCATGATAGCAAGGAAGAAGAAGACCTGTACCTGATTAAAGTTAAGACCTAGAGGTACATCACATGAACGCTGATAGCTCGTCAGATAAAGCGTATCGCCCAAAAGCGAGAAAGTGTGCGTGTGCATACAAGGACGTAAGCACCCCATATGAAATTCACCCGGATTATAAAAACTCATAATTTCACCGCGGTCATCGATACCTTTTGATAAATTCTCGACAATCTTCTTGAGCTGGTCTACATGTCCTCCATCAGGCTTTTGCCATGACCGTCCCTGAACACCATAAACACGGCCCATATCATCCTCACCTTTACGGTGCGGGTTGTTCAGCCAGTCTTCATTAAGATTCGCATTAGCATCCCATGTCTTACAGCCAAGCGCTCTGAAATCTGCTGCATTGTCATAGCCGCGTATATAACATAAAAACTCAGCGATTGCCGCTTTCCAAAAGCTTTTGCGTGTTGTAATCAGCGGAAACTCGTTATTCGCAACATCATAGGTGAGATCGGCATCAATGACCGTCAGACATCTCTTGCCTGTGCGCTTATTCTCAACCCATTCGCCTTCATTTACAATGCGCTCGCATAAATCCAGATATTGTCTCATATCTCCCCATCCTCCTTATAAAGGTTTTCGTAATCTTTGTGCTGTAGATTAACGCTAGAGATTCTTTGGAAAGAAATAAATATTTTGTCCCAAATATGGTAGTTTTATCTGAGGATGATTTGAAAGCGGAGCCAGAAAATGGATCAGGATACGGAAATCACAGTTAATAAAAAGCTCACCGTGAAGAAACCAAGCGCCCTCAGCAATTTTCTTTTGCGTAATTATAATAATCAGGAGCTTCTATACACATTACATCGTATAGCCACTGATAAACGTTACCTCATCAATAAAAATGTCCGCGCCGAGCTTATCGCGATGGATATTCTTGATTCCAAAGGACAGATGAGTGACGCTGTCAAACATGAGGTACTCAAAAGTGTCCTTGTTCAGGACGACAAGTCCGTTGTCTTGGAAATTGGTAATTAGTTATTAGTGATGATCGCGAAAGATCAAAAAGTGAATTGACCATACGGCAATAGCGAAGAGTAGCGGCAAAGCATATTTCTTTACTACAGGCTTCATTTTTTCGCCCCAAAATTTTTCTTCTTTGTGTGCGTGGCTATGGCCAGTCTCGTGGGCTTGTTCATGATCATGGTGGCATGCGCAATCATGCAGGTCTTTTTTATGCAAGTAGTCATCCAACTTGACCCCGATAAGAGCGCCAATGAAAGCCATCATCAACTCAAAACCCGCATTGTGAAAGGTGAAGATATTCGCCCCGATCAACGCCCCGACAAGCGGCAAGATACAGCAAAAGCTATGCTGTATAACGAAAGACACGCCATATTGCGCCAATGATTTAATAGAGGTTTTCTTCTGCATCACCCTTTTTTATATAAAAACAGCCAAAAGCACAAACAAAAAACATTTGCGCTATTTCCCATAATCTGTTAATCGCTATGATACGGAAAATTATTAAACATATCCCATAGGAATATTTATGACCACTGACACGCAAGATACAGCTCAAGATCAAAACTTACGCTCTGATGAAGAACGCGCAACGCGTATCGAGGAAATTAACCATTTGATTGATGAACTCATCAAAGAAAAAAAGGACTCCGTTTCTATCACCACAGAAGAAAAGGATACAATTCTTTATAAACTAACGGCTGGATGGCTTGGTAAAGAAAAGAAAGTTATAGCCAAAGTTGATGATTCTGAAAGTGCTCATGTAATCCCACTCCAAGACCAGCCAACGGGAGCATCTCGTTTTATCTTGCAGTATTTTGCCGCTAAAGAACCTAAGCATTACACATCGTCTGAAGCGACTTCTGAAAATATTTCAGGATACGAGGTGATGGTCGGAGCAGGTCTAGCAACATGGGCCGTAGCAGCCCTAACTGGCGTGAAACCGATGATCCTCCAGAGTCTCTCAAATGGTGATTATGGCCACGCGGCGGCTGGTGTTCTTGTCCTTGGCGGAGTATTTGCCGCTTGGGCACGTATTGTTGACTCACAAACAGTAAAATCAATCCGTGAGAACGCTGTACGTAGCTGGGCAAAAAAATACTATAAAATGAAACTGGAAGTAGCAGAGCTTGAAAACAACGTCCGCTCAATGACAAGCTATCGTGACAGATTTACCGCCGCCTCTATCGGTGTTGGAAGAATATCCGGCATTGTCATCCCAAGTTTGCGTTTCCTACTTATCGCGGCAACAACGTTCACAACCGTAACGGGCCTACTATATGACGTCATCTTAGAAAAAGAAATCAACGCCAATCTGGCCGAAGACTGGACACTTGAGCAAGAAAGTCTCAATACTGATGGCGCAGAACGCATCTCAAACGATCAAATCGTTGCTGAATATTTGGAAAAGTACCAGTCAGCTACTGATGCACGTATTGAAGCAGACGGCGATGTCGCAGAAGCACGCGCCAGATTAGGCCAAGACTTTACAAGCATTGAACTAACCGGCTCTTTGGCAGAAAGAGAAGATGAACTTCAAGCATCAATCACAAATTACCAAGATCAAATCCAAGAAAAACTGACCGAAAGATCAGAAGCCGCCGCACAACGTGCGCAAGAAGATGGCGGCCTTGACGGACGTCCGGAAGGACAAGGCCCAAAATGGCGCGCCTACAACAATGAAGTTGTCAGACTTGATGGTGAAATTGCTGACCTTGAAGATCGCATTGGACAAATCAGAGATGTCGATATTGAGAACCTATATGAACGTGCACGCGAGGGTGCGACAGCTGACTTTGAAGCGAACCGTCCAGGATATGAAAGAGATCTTGCTGATGCTGAGGCGCGTCTGGAACGTGCTACAGCGGCTGAAGCTGCGGCCAGTGAATATGAAGAACTTGCCGCTGAAGACCCTCGTTTCCAAGCCTTCAACCCAGGTGTAGATGATAAACTCTCTGAAATGTGGGATATCATGTCAGATGCACATTTGTCGCGACAGCTTCAATATGGCGCACTCGCCTTTGGTGTAGCTTTCTTAGAGGCTGTTTTCATGCTACATGCTATGAATAAGAAGCCGAGTGCAGGTGAGCGCCGTGCCTTTGAATACGAAATCGAACAAATTATCGCTACCGATCAGGCGGCAAAAATTGACGTTCAGATCAGAAAGCTTGAGACAGAACGCGCAACGCTTCGTAAAGAAATTGCAGAAAATGCGCTGGCCAATGCCCGCATTGCAGAATCTAAGGAACTTCTCCCAAGATTGCATGAGATATCAGATCTGCAAGAACGGGAACATGAAGTACGCAAGCGCACGGCAGAAGAAGCCGCAACGCATCAAGCCGAAATGGATGCCATCGAAGAACAGGCAAAGACAGCACATGCGACCAAAGAGAGAACGTTGGGTCTAACATTGAAAATCATTGACAAAATGGACTTGAACCATCTTGATGACGAAACAAAAAAAGGGCTAGTCAAAAAAGTACAAGAGCAATTCTCTAAAATGTTTGAAGCTGGTCTGAAAGTAGAAGACACACAAAGTCCTGAAGCCGCGTCAGAACAAGATAACGAAGAAGATAATAACTTATCGTTGGATTTAGGTGACGGGCAAGATGACGAAGCAAGCCATTCTTCTGGAACATCTGGCCCAAAAACAGGAGAAACTGGCCCTGCGTAATCCAGCGCATTTCCTCTTAAGATAAAATTTATAGAATTGAGAAAGCCTGTTCAAAAATGAGCAGGCTTTTTTATTACTTCATTTCGAGTTTTCTTTGTGCCGGGCCGTGCAATTGTAACTCATATGTATATGCCTGCTCATCTTTGATGTTCAAGGCTTTACGGTTAAAAGCCCAGCCAGCGATACCACCCAACACACCACCTGTCGCTCCCATCAGGCCAAGGAAAGCACGCGAAGATGGCTCCACCGCTTCACCGATGACTTTAGGGCCCAGCCAGTCTTGCAAGAATGGTTGGAAAATAAGAGCTCGCAAATATTCCGCGACATGGTTAAATCCTGTTAGGGCTGTATTTATAGCATCATTCGCCAAACCGCTTGCTAAATTCGTTTGTGCCGCTAGATCAGGCACAGATTGTGCTTCTGGGAACTGGCCGTACGCCAGATGCATACCCAATGTGATACCCGCCGTAATGGCCGTTGATAATACTGCACCGCCTAGAATCTGTTTCGTTGTTTTGCTCGCCGCATTGCTGAAATTCTGCATCATTGCAGGCAGGTTATAGACAGGGTTCACAAGCCCCATAAATCCAAGGCGTGCTGCTTCAGGAACAACAGCAATTGGAAATTTAAGCGCATTATAAATAAGATTCGGTACAACCAGCCCAGCAATATAACCGCCGCCCAAGGCATATAGCGTTTCCTCATTGGTAAAGGCTTCTCGCGCAAAATTAAAGAAGCTGTCTAAAGACCCATAATGCACCGCCATCACGGCAATCGCTGCGCCAAGTGGTGCAGTAATAAAAGGACGCATCGCCGCCTCTATCGGAGAGAAAGGCAGGGTCGTTAACTGATCCATCTTTTCACCAATCCAAGGATTCTTTTGCTTAACGTAGTTATAACCGCCTTTAAGGCTGGCACCGATAGTAGTCCAAAGCGCTAGTTTCGCAATGCCATTCTCACTCGCATTCACAATCATAGCCCCGAGCGAGCCAAACATTTCACCGACATCCGGCACAGGAGCAGGAAGAGGCCACAATGGAAAATTATAAAAAGAGAAAAAGAATTCGCGGGCATTATCTATACCACCAGCAAAGTCATTTGTAACCGCTGCGGCAAAAGCGCCCATAAGACCGCCGCCCAAAACTGAGGTGGCAAATTTATAACGATCAATCGAAGAACGCTCTTTAGCCATATGCTTTATTATTTCCTGAATCTGGTTAATAGCTGTTTAAGACAATATGTCTAACATCTATTCACAATATCCAAGCGAATATGTCAAGCATTTATAGCGCTACGTCATTATTTTTGCATGGTGGCGCAAATGATCGTCTATAAAACTTTGAATAAAGTAATAGCTGTGGTCATAGCCCTCATGCCTCCGAAGAGTAAGTTTTTGACCAGCCTCAGCGCAAGCCGCTTCGAATATTTCAGGTTTCAGTTGTTCTTCTAAGAACTGATCTCCCAGCCCCTGATCAATCAATATCTCAGCATTACCCGCCGCATTTTCAGCTTTCGAGACAAGAAGAGAAGCATCATGTTTTTCCCAAAGAACTTTGTCATCACCAAGATAGCCGGAGAATGCCTTATGTCCCCATGGCACTTGTGTTGGGGCAACAATCGGGGAAAAAGCAGAAGCAGATTTATATTGTTCAGGATACTTGAAATACAATGTAAGTGCGCCATGTCCGCCCATAGAATGGCCCGTAATGCTTTGTTTATCTACATCAATAGGAAAGTGTTCGTTCACAAGAGCGTATAATTCTTTGGCAATGTAATCTTCCATTTTATAATGCTTGGCCCACGGCATTTGCGTCGCATTAATATAAAAGCCCGCCCCTTTGCCAAAATCATAAGAATCCGCATCATCAGGCACATCGTCACCCCGCGGTGACGTATCTGGTGCGATAATCGCCAGCCCTAATTCTGCCGCCATCTTATACGCCCCCGCTTTTGTCGTAAAATTCTCATAGGTGCATGTCAGGCCTGAAAGAAAAGTTACGGCTGGCACCTTTCCTGCTTCAGTAGCTGGCGGCAAGAAAACAGAAAAACGCATATCACAACCAAGGGTTCTGCTCTTATGCTCGAACACAGATAGCGTTCCGCCAAAACAAATATGCTTTTCACATTCTTTCATTAGTACAGCACCACGCTACGAATACTTTCGCCTTTATGCATCAAATCGAAAGCCTTATTAATATCATCAAGCGGCATTGTATGGGTAATCAGATCATCAATATTGATTTTGCCATCCATATACCAATCCACAATCTTTGGCACATCTGTCCGTCCGCGCGCGCCGCCAAAGGCCGAGCCGCGCCATACACGGCCTGTCACAAGCTGGAATGGACGCGTTGAGATTTCCTGACCAGCGCCAGCGACACCAATAATGACACTCTCGCCCCATCCTTTGTGGCAACATTCAAGTGCCTGACGCATCACATCGACATTCCCGATACATTCAAACGAGTAGTCAACACCGCCATTTGTCAGGTCACAAATCGCTTCAACAACATTTGGCGTATCTTTCGGATTAATGAAGTCCGTCATACCGAATTTTTTAGCCAGCTCAACTTTCGACGGATTGAGATCAATACCAATGATGCGGGACGCACCAACCATTTTCGCGCCTTGTATAACATTCAGGCCAATACCGCCAAGCCCGAAGACAGCCACAGTCGAGCCCGGCTCGACCTTAGCATCAAAGACAACCGCACCGATCCCTGTCGTCACACCGCATCCGATGTAACATATCTTCTCAAACGGCGCATCTTCACGTACTTTCGCCACTGCGATCTCAGGCATAACTGAGAAATTAGAGAAAGTCGATGTACCCATGTAATGCAAAATAGGTTCACCGTTAATGGAAAAACGAGACGTACCGTCAGGCATTAATCCTTGCCCCTGTGTCGAACGAATTGACTGGCACAAATTTGTTTTGGGGTGCAGACAAAAATCACATTCACGGCATTCCGGTGTGTATAGGGGAATCACGTGATCGCCGGGCTTTACGGATGTAACACCCTCGCCAACTTCACGGACGATTCCAGCGCCCTCATGGCCTAAAATAGCTGGAAATGCACCTTCAGGGTCATCGCCCGACAAGGTAAAGGCATC
>PALX01000053.1 GCA_002710775.1 Micavibrio sp.
CGTCACTCAAGACGTCAAAAAATGGCGTGAACAGGGTGTAGAAGTGGATTTCGCTGCATTAGGTTCTAAAGCGTGCAGTTTCTTTAACCGTTTTGGTGGACGTAAGTTGAGAGGGTTGGTAAGACGTAGAGAAGCTGAATCTGGTTTGTATGTTTAGTTTTTTGCTTTGAACTTCTTTTTTATGCTCGGCCTTGCGCTTCACATCGACCAGCAATTGGTCACCATCATCAATATGAGCTTCAGAGATCGGCCCGCCTTGCGCCATAATGACTTCAAGATCATCTATATTTTCAAAAAGTTGGTTTTGTATATCTGTTAGAATATTGCTCATGGTTAGCCTCATATTTTTGTTAAATTTAAACGCAGCGCATTGCCGACTACGCTGACGGAACTCAGCGACATGGCGGCAGCGGCGAAAATGGGTGAGAGTAAAATCCCGAAGACCGGATACAAAACACCTGCGGCAATCGGCACGCCCGCAGCGTTATAGATAAACGCGAAAAACAGGTTCTGCCGGATATTGCGCATGGTGGCGCGGGAGAGATTGATCGCCTCGGCAATACCGTTTAAATCACCGCGCAGCAGCGTTACGCCCGCGCTTTCCATGGCAACATCGGTTCCGGTTCCCATGGCAATACCGACATGCGCAGCCGCCAGTGCGGGCGCATCATTCACACCGTCTCCGGCCATGGCCACGACTGCGCCTTTATCACGCAGCTCTCCGACAATGCGGCTTTTATCCTCCGGCATTACATCGGCATGCACTTCATCAATGCCGAGCTTTTCTGCCACCGCGCGGGCGGTCGTTTCGTTATCTCCGGTCAGCATCACGATCTTTAAACCCGCTTTATGAAGGTTTTGAATAGCCTCCGGCGTGGTATCTTTGATCGGGTCGGAGACGGCAATAACGCCCGCCGCCTTGCCGTTCACGGCCACAAACATGGCTGTCGCGCCTTGCGCCCGTAAATTATCCGCTCCTTCCGTAAGGGGCGTTATATCCGCGCCTATGGCTTCCATCATTTTACTGTTACCAAGCGCGACCTTGGCACCGCTGACCTGACCTTTCACGCCTTTGCCTGTTATGGCCTCAAAATCCAGCGCTTTGGGCAATTCCAGATCCTGATCATGGGCGGCGCGGACAATCGCCTCGGCCAGCGGGTGTTCACTGCCTTGTTCCAACGCCGCAGAAATGGTGAGCAACTCGCTCTCCTCAAAGCCGTCTGCAGTGATAATATCGGTCAGGGCCGGTCGGCCTTGTGTGAGCGTTCCTGTTTTATCGACAATCAGCGTGTCCACCTTTTCCATGGTTTCCAGCGCTTCGGCGTCTTTGATCAAAACACCAGCCTTTGCGCCGCGACCGACGCCCACCATAATCGACATGGGCGTGGCCAGTCCCAAAGCGCACGGACAGGCGATAATCAAAACGCTGACGGCGGCAATCAAGGCGTAGCTAAAGGCCGGAGCTGGGCCAACCAGCGACCAGACAATAAAGGCGATGATGGCGATCACAATGACAATCGGCACAAACCAGCCCGCGACAAGGTCGGCCATGCGCTGAATAGGAGCGCGGCTCCGCTGCGCGTCCGCCACCATTTTAACGATCTGCGCCAGCATCGTATCGCGCCCGACTTTTTCAGCGCGGATAATGATCGAGCCGTTGGCGTTGACCGTGGCTCCTATAACCTTGGATCCGGCCTGTTTTTCGACAGGCATCGGTTCGCCTGTGACCATGGATTCATCAATATGGCTGCTGCCTTCACTCACAACGCCGTCCACTGGCACTTTTTCGCCTGGACGGATCCGCAAATGGTCACCGACCTGAATATCTTCGATGGCAATTTCCTGCGCATCGCCGTTGTCATCAATCCGGTGTGCGGTTTTGGGGGCCAGCCCCAGCAAGGCTTTAATCGCACCGCCTGTGCGTTCCCGCGCTTTAAGCTCCAGTATTTGCCCCAGCAAGACCAAAGTCACGATCACCGCCGCCGCTTCAAAATATACTGGCACTGCGCCGCTTTCGCCCCTGAAGGAATCGGGGAAGATATCCGGCGTGACAGTTGCCGCAACGCTGTAAATCCACGCTACGCCCGTTCCCATAGCGATCAGTGTGAACATATTGAGGTTGCGGCTTTTGACCGATGCCCAGCCGCGTTCAAAGAACGGCCAGCCCGCCCATAAAACAACAGGCGTGGCGAGGACAAGCTGGATCCAGTTGGAAGTCGTGCCGTCCATAAACTCATGAAAGCCCAGCAAATGCGATCCCATCTCCAGAATAAACACCGGAATGGTCAGGATCAGACAGACCCAGAACCGCCGTCTGAAATCTGTCAGCTCTGGGTTTTCGCCTTCATCGCCCGTCATCGTTTCCGGCTCCAGCGCCATGCCGCATATGGGGCAAGTCCCAGGGCCTTTTTGAACGACCTCTGGGTGCATCGGGCAGATATAGGTGATCTCGTTCGGATCCACGCCCTCCGGTAGCGGAGCTGGCTCTTTATGCTCGTGGCTGTGGCAACAATCGCTCATGGTTTATTCCTTTTCTTCTTTGTAATGTTTGAGGAAGATATGCTCTCCGGCGAAGACAAAAATCAGACCGATAATCGACGCCCAGATCACCAGCATATCGCTCTGGGCTTTGACCCACAGAAACGCGCCCAGCACAACCACATCCAGCACGATGGCTGTGATAAGAATGGCGGCGTTGGCGTTGATCTCTTTGCGCAAATACCGGAACACGCCCCAATGGATGGCGATATCCATGATGATGTAGAAAATCGCGCCAAGCGAGGCGATGCGGCTAAGATCAAAGAAAACAGTCAGCAAAATGGCGATGACAATCGTATAGACCAGCGTGTGTTTTTGAATATCCCCTGGCATGCCGAAATGAGAATGTGGCACCAGCTTCATATCGGTGAGCATAGCCAGCATCCGCGAGACGGCAAAAACACTGGCAATCACGCCGGAAACCGTCGCCACAATCGCAAAGCCGACCGTGATCCACAGACCGCTTTGCCCGAAGGCCGGACGTGCCGCTTCCGCCAGCGCGTAATCCTTGGCTCTCACAATCTCATCAATCGTCAAATTGCCGCCAACCGCGAGGGCAACCAGCATATAAACAGCCACACAAATCGCCAGAGAAATGATGATCGCGCGGCCTACATTTTTATGCGGCTCTTTAATTTCACCGCCGCTATTGGTGATGGTGGTGAAGCCTTTATAGGCCAGTATCCCCAGCGCCACCGCGCCTAAAAATCCGGTGGCCGTGGTGTTCTCTGGTGCAACGGAAATGCTCTCAAAATCAAAGCCGGATGCCCAGAGACCGCCAACGGCTAGCAGCGCCAGACCGCCGATCTTGATAAAGGCCATAAAGAAGGAAAATGTCTGAATGAATTTATTGCCCAGAATATTCACGACAAAGGTAAACAGGAGCAGACCAACGCCAAGCGCCGGAACAAGCCAGCTATCCTTGCCGACATCAAAGAGCTGGAGCGTATAGGTGCCGAACGTGCGGGCCACCAGGCTCTCATTGATGACCATGGAAAAATACATCAACAGCGCACAGGCAGCGGTCATCGTGCCTTTGCCATAGGCTTTTTCTAAAAACATGGCGATGCCGCCTGCGCTTGGATAGGCATTGGACATTTTGACGTAGGAATACGCGCTAAATCCGGCGATCACCGCAGCAACGAGAAAGGCCAACGGGAACCATTCCCGCGCCAGTTCCGCCACCTGTCCGGTTAGGGCAAATATCCCAGCGCCGATCATAACGCCCGTTCCCATGGCGACGGCTCCGGTGAGCGTTAGAGAGTTTTTTTCGTATTGGGCCGATTTGCCGTGTTGTGAGTGATCCATCTAATTTTTGCTGCCGCAGCAACCTCCTTGTTTTTCAGTTTTGTCTGTGTCCGGCTTTTTGGCTTCGCTGTCACAGCAGCCGTCTTTTTCTTTCTCCGGCTGGCTGTGATCGTGGTGTTTGTCGCCGCCGCAACAGCCGCTTTTATGATCGCTCTTGTGGTTCATCATCTTTCTCCTTTTCGTTATTGGTGCGTTTATGATGATGTCCATGCATGAAAATATGCACGAGCGGGCAAGCCAGCAGGATCAGCCATATCCAGTAATTGCCGATATGCGCCGCATGGTCTTGGATCAGAACAAAGAGCGCGATCAGGAAAATAGCCGTGCAAGCCATGCCAAATGGCGTTTTCCACCATGATTTTTTGTTTTTATGCTCCACATCATTTCCCTTCATGTTTGTGGTTTGAGTGTAAAAACGTAACTATCGGGCAATCGCTCAAAGGCAGATCGCCGCCTGGACATTCTGCTGCCAGATCTTCGAGGCTTTTCTTCATCGCCATCAAATCTTCAATATCTTTTTGTGCCTCTCGAATTTTGGTTTCTGTAAGATCCAGCATATCCTGGGCGGTGCCGACGTCTGATGCATGCAGCTCAAGCAGCGACTGAATTTCAGAGAGTTTAAAGCCCAGCAATTTGGCGCGTTTGATAAAGGCCACCCGCGCGGAGGACTCGGCATCATAAAGCCTGTAGCCGGAGTTTGTCCGGCCAACAGGCTCGATGAGCTTCAGCATCTCGTAATAACGGATCGTGTCCGTTCTCACACCGCTTTCTCTCGCTAATTGTCCAATCGTCATATCTGCCATTATTCAATCCTTATGTCTGGGAGCGTACACCTTAGAGTATGCTCCAAGGTCAAGCCCTTAATGCGGATGCCCTCCGTGATCATCATGTGCGCCTTCTTCAGCGGGTTTTTCCGTCTCAGCGCCATGGTGACCAGCATCGCCGTGTGGATCTGCTTCTGCCGCGCCGTGGTGTCCTGCGCCAGCATCCTCGCCATGCGCATGGCTTCCGTGACCGCCATCGCCGGAAACCTCCGGCATACGCATCACGCCCATGCCGTGGCGGTAAACGACTTCACCGCCCTTATATCCGGTCACGGCCAACAGGCCGGAGGCCAGCAGGATCAAAAAAACAAAGCCGGAGCTGACGGATTTTGCGCCGAGATGTTTGGCCAGTGACCAGATCGCCAGAACGCCGAATATGGACGCTGTGACCAGCGCCCAATTCTTGTGGTCGGTCATCGCTGCGTGGGATGGCCCGTCATGCGCCACGGTGTTATAGGCATAGAAACCAGCCAAAACCGTGCCGACTGTGATGCCAGCACCGATCCAGAGGTTCCACCGCGCCACCACCAGCAGATTTGGCTTTCTTAAAACCAGTCCGGCCAGATAAAACAGCGCCGATATGCTTAACAGCGCCACCGTGAAATGCACGAAGATCGGGTGCCAGTTTGGTATGATTTCAATGCCCATCATTGTTTTAGTCCTTTCTTAGTGTTGGTGTCCGTCATGGCCGTCATCGCCGCCGTGCTTCATATCCTTGTGCATCGGACAATCCATGCCAGCTTCACATTGCTGGCCAGTTTCCGGCGTCATAATTTTGGTGATCCGGTAAACCTTGTCTTCGCCCAGCACGATGTGAAAATGGATATTTTGCTCCGGCTTCAGAGCGTCTATATCCACGCCATCGGCCACATCTAAATCCATGGTCATTTCAGGCCATTTGAGTGCGGGGATCGGTTCGTGCGAGAGATTGATTTTCCGGTTTTCCAGATCAACGCTATGAACCACACCTTTGCCCATGACAGCATCTTCACTATGATGTGCTTCCATCTCATGTTTGTGGTGTGCGTGTGCATCTTCTTCAGCTAACGCGGGCGGCACAAAAGCCAGCCCTATAAGGGCAACAGCGCTTAAGTAGAGTGTATTTCTAAGTGATTTCATTGGTTTTTCTCCTTTGAGTTGATGGTTGGTAAGTGAACGTCCCACAGCTTTTGCACGGCAAAATAAGTCACCGTGACAGACCATCCGATAAGGACGAGGCCGTTTAAAACCTGAACTCCGGTGATGAACTGCATAGCTCCATGCGGGAAAACATCGCCTATACCGAGCGATGAATAGGTGGCGGCTGAAAAATAGATGTAGCCAAAGAAATTGTCATGCGCGATGCCGCTTAACGGCTCTGCGCCGAATGTATGCACCATCACCCAATAGACCGTGCCGTATATCCAGACGGCAACGGTGTGCGCCGAGAACACGGCGACTACCAAAAACATCATGAGCGGACGATTGCGCAGATCATGCTTGGCAACCACCTTTAAGGCGATCCCCAATATCTCATAAAAGAGAGAACTGGTGACCAGCACTAAAATAATGCTTATAATAATGGCTTCAGGCATGTTTTCGTACATCACGCATCCTCCGTTTTGGCTGTTTTGTAACGACGGCCTTCCCAGAGATAGTAAATAACGGGAATGACGATCAGGGTGAGCAGCGTGGTGGTGATCATGCCGCCGACCATCGGCAAGGCAATGCGGCGCATTACATCCGCGCCTAATCCGGCGAAAATAAAGATCGGAAGCAATCCGGCAAATTCGGTAATCACCGTCATTAACACAGGCCGGATGCGCATCAACGCGCCTTCAAAGACAGCTTCGCTGAGTTGCTCTTTGGTGGCGGGGCTGGTTTCACGCACCCGCAAATCGATATAGACCATCATGATTGTGGCGGTTTCGACCGCCAGCCCGCCGAGCGCGATAAAGCCCACGCCAGCGGCAACCGAGAGATTATAATCCGCCAGATAAATCGCCCACATCCCGCCGACCATGGCCACAGGCAGCGAGAGCATCACCATCAGCGTCCGGTCGGTGCGTCCGAAATAAATCATCAGCAAAACAAAGATGGCAAAGCCAGCGGCGGGGATGGCGATAGAGAGCTGTTTTTTCGCCTCCAGCATCTGTTCAAACTGGCCTGACCATTCCACGGCATAGCCCGCAGGAAGATCGACATTATCGCGCACGGCGATTTGCGCGTCTTTCACATAGGAGCCGATATCGCGGTCCTCAATATCGACAAAGACCCAGCCTGTCAGCCGTGCATTTTCCGACTTGATCATTGGCGGGCCTTCGACGAATTCGATCTTCGCCAGCTCACCCAGCGGGATATGCTGGCCTTGGGGTGTGGGGACCAAAATATCAGACAGATCCTCTGGGTCTTCGCGAAACGGGCGGTCATAGCGCAGCATGATGTTATAGCGCTCACGCCCCTGAATGGATTCCGACATTTTCATGCCGCCAAGTGCCGTGCCGATAATATTCTGGAATACGCCCAGATCAATATTGCGCCGCGCCAGTTCGTCTCTGTCTGGGGTCACTTCCAGATATTTCCCGCCTGTAACGCGGTCGGCAAAAGCGGAGCGTGTGCCGTCAACGTCTTTGATCGCAGCCTCAATATCCAAAGCCACGCGGCCTATGGTGTCGAGATGATCGCCGGAAATTTTAATGCCGATGGGCGTGCGGATTCCCGTCGAGATCATATCCATACGGATTTTGATCGGATAACCCCATGAATTGACTACCCCAGGCAATTTGACGCGGGCATTCATATCCTTGATCAAATCCTCCGGCGTCATGCCTTTACGCCAGTCCTCGCGCGGTTTGAGTTTGATCCATGTCTCGATCATCGAAATCGGTGCCGGATCCGTGGCGGTATCAGCGCGGCCAACCTTGCCGAATACGTGATGGACTTCCGGCACATCCTTGATCATGCGGTTGGTCTGCTGCAGGATTTCCTTGGCCTTGGTGATCGACACCCCAGGCAAAGTGGTCGGCATATAAAGCAATTCGCCCTCATACAGCGCGGGCATGAATTCCGAGCCTGTGCGCATAATCGGCACGGCCATGCTTGCGATCAAGGCAATGGTGACAATAATTGTCAGCGCGGGTTTGGCCAGCACATGGCGCAGGAGCGGACGGTAGAGCTTTAATAGCCCCGCATTGACCGGATTGACTTCGGCCTTTTTGATTTTACCGCGCAGCATCCAGAGCATAAGGATCGGAATGACCGTCACCGATAAAATGGCGGCAAAGCCCAGCACATAGGTCTTGGTGAAGGCCAGCGGTGAAAACAGGCGGTAGGATTGCCCTGTGAGCGCCAGTACAGGAAGGAAGGAGATCGTGATAATCAGCAGCGAGAAAAACAGCCCAGGGCCGACTTCCTTGGCGGCATCCAGTATGGCTTTGTGCCTTTGGTCTTTTGGCGCATCCTCCGATAGCTCCGCCAGCTTCCTGTGCGCGTTTTCGACCATGACAATCGAGGCATCCACCATTGTCCCAATCGCAATCGCAATCCCGCCCAGCGAGACGATATTGGCGGTGATGCCTTGCGCCGACATAATGATAAATGCGCCCAAGACGCCAAGCGGCAGCACAATCAGCGCGACAAAGGCCGAGCGGACATGCAGCAAAAAGATAAACACCACCAGCGAGACAATGATCGCCTGTTTGATCAGCGTGTCGGTGAGATAATTCACAGCGCCTTCAATCAGCGGGGCGCGGTCATAAACAGGGACGATCTCCACGCCTTCGGGCAGGCCTTGCTGCAGCTCGGCCAGTTTTTCTTTTACGCCCTCAATCACATGCAAAGCGTTCTCGCCGGCCCGCATCACAACAACGCCAGCCACGACTTCACCTTCGCCGTTTAGCTCGGTCACGCCGCGCCGCAGCTCCGGCCCCTCAATCACGCGGGCAACATCCTCCAGCTTCACAGGGGTGCCGTCTCTGGCATAGAGAACAATCTTTTTAAGCTGGCTGATATCGGTGACATAGCCTTTGGAGCGGATCATCAGCTCCATCTCGGCTTTTTCAATGACGCGGCCTCCGGCATCCATACTGGCGCTTTTAACCGCTTCCATCAGGCGCTTTAAGGGAATATCAAAGGCACGGAGACGGTTGGGATCAATGAGGATCTGGTATTCTTTGACAAACCCGCCGACCGAGGCCACCTCCGATACGCCGTCCACGGTCGCCAGCTCGAATTTTAAAAACCAGTCCTGCAAACTGCGCAGATCAGAGAGATCATGATCGCCGCTTTTATCAATCAGCGCATATTGATAGACCCAGCCCACACCTGTGGCATCGGGGCCGATCTGCGGCACGACATTGGGCGGCAGATCGCCCTGAATTTTGGACAGCGCCTCGATCACGCGGCTCCGCGCCCAATACTGGTCGATTTTGTCTTCAAAAATGATATAGACAAAGGATGTGCCGAACATCGAAAAGCCGCGCACATTTTTGGTTTCCGGTAGCCCTAACATCGTGGTCGAGAGCGGATATGTGACCAGATCCTCAACAATCTGCGGTGACTGCCCGACAAAATCGGTGCGGATAATCACCTGCGTATCCGACATATCGGGGATGGCATCCAGCGGGGTTTTCTGCACCGCCAGAATGCCCGCCACCAATAATGCGATCATCATCACAATAATCAGCAGCTGGTTATTGACCGAATACTCAATGACTTTCGCCACAAAGGATTGCGAGGGGTCGCGCGTCTGGTTGGGATCAGTGGTTGGCATGTGCACCTCCTGCGGGCATTTCGGTTATTTCAGGGGCTTCGGCCTCTACCTTGTCCGGCCAGTCGATTTTCATCGGATGACCTTCGCCGTATGGGTTTTCCATCGCATCGCCCAGCTGGAGCCAATAGGTGTCCAGACCGTGCGCCATATAGAATTGCAGCCCTTTGGATTTATAGTGCTGGGGTTTGCCCTCCAGCAGCCATGGTTTGAGCGCTGTGACCAGATCATTCAGGCTGGTTTGCCATTCCTTATCGGTCACATTGTCCTGTGCGGCTTTGAGTGCCATTTCCGCATCTTCCAAAACAAACTGCAGCTTGGTGCCACGGAAGACGGGCATCAAATGATCGCCCAGCGTGATGGCGGGCATAATCATATTCGGATTGGGTGTGCGTCCGGTCGTCAGCTCTTTTTGGATATAAATGGCGGCATCAATCAGATGGTCGATCATCGCCAGCTGGTCATCCGTCATGTCTAAAAGAGCAAGCGGCATCTGCATGCGCTGCATTTTGCGGAAGGATTCCCGCAAGGCACTTTCAGAGTCGATCAGGAATTGTCCGCTGACCACCACCTTGTCTTTTTCAGCCAAGCCGTCCAGCACTTCCGTGCGGCCTTTATATTTCAATCCGGCCAGAATTTTGCGCGGCTGGAAGCGCCCCTGATCCATGGCCACCACCACAAAGTCGCCGTCCTTGCTTTTAAGAATAGCATCGCCTGGGATGGACAAACGGCGATCAACGCCTGTTTCCAGCTCCACATCGGCGTAAGCGCCAGGCTTTAATTTGCCGTCCGCATTATCCAGCACCAGCCGGATCCGGCCTGTGCGCGTGGCGCGGTCAATCGTGGGATAGATATAATCAATGGCGGCTTCTTTTTCTTTTACCCCAAGGGCTGGGAGAGAGACCATCGCCTTTGTCTCTTTGGTAATATACGGGATATCCTGCTCGGCCACGCTGACATCAACCCAGACCGTGTCGTAATTTTGCAGGGTCATCAAATTCATACCTGGCTTGGCATAGGTGCCGTCACGCACATTCATCGCACTGACCAGACCGTCACTTTCCGCGTAGTACGGGACGCTTTGAAAGGCTTTGCGGCGGCTCTTGACCTCTTCGATGGCGCGTTTTTGCATGCCTAAAGACACGAGGCGCTTGGCGGCGGAGTCAATCCGGCCTTTATAGCCTGTGGCAATAGCGCTTATCAAATCCTGCTGCGCAGAAATCAGCGCCGGGCTGTAGAGATTAAAAAGCAGATCGCCTTTTTTCACTTCATCACCCATAGCCTGAACTTTCAAATCCTCGACCCAGCCTTCCACGCGGGCGGAGATATCAAATTGCAGCCGGACATTTTCTGTCACATCACCATAGCTGCGCACCAAGGTGCCAAAGCTGGCCATTTGCGCTTCCTCGGTGCGGATGCCTGTATTCTGGATCGTTTCAGGGTCGATGGTGACGGTGGTGCGTTCCATGCCGCCTTTATCGCTATTATCCATGCTTTCCATGGCTGCGCCGTCATCTTCGCTTTCTTGTTCGCTGGCCAACTCCACCAGATCCATGCCACAAATCGGGCATGTGCCTGGGCGATCTGCGACATAATGTGGATGCATGGGGCATGTATATTGTTCGGCTTGCGCCATCGCGGGGACGGCAAATAAAGCCAGTATTAAAAAGAATGCGGGGATAAATTGTCTCATTCTGACACCTCCTGAAGTGCTGGCTCTTGATAAGCGCCTATGATGTTGGAATTGAATTCGGCGGCGCGGCTGATATGCATTTCTTTGACCGCTGCCAGTTGTGCCTGAATGTTCAAGCGGTCGATTTTGGCCAGCAAAACGGAATCTAGATTTTCGGTTCCGGCTTCATAATTGCGCTGCGCGGCATCGATCTTCTTTTTCATCGCCCAGTCTTTGTCCTGCAGGACTTTGACGTTCTTGGCGGCGGCATCGCGGTTGCTCTGTAGCGCGGTCATCTGTTTGTCCCAGAGGCGGCGCACATCGTCATAAGCGAATTTGGCGCTGCGCTCACGCTCTCTCGCAGCTTTGAGTTTGGGTTTTTGGTTGCTGTCAGCCCAAAGCGGTATGCTGATTTGTGCCTGTATCGAAAACCAGTCATCGCCGGAGAAGCTGCCGCGCTCACCATCCTCGCGCTGCTTATAGACAGCGTTGATCCCAAAATTCGGTAGGAAGGCAGCATCGGCTATACCGACACCTTTTTCAGCGATATCGATATCCTCGGCGGCGATCATGACCGGATAAAGCGCTGTGGGGCTTTTGTTCCAAACCATATCGGGGACCTCCGGCAACTTGATATCCGGTACATTATCGATCAGGCGTATAAATTCGGCTTCAATAGAGGCCAGCCGCGCATCCAGATCATTGAGCTTGCGTTCGGCCTCGGCGCGTTCTACGTCCACTTCGGAAAATCTTTGATAAACCGCGCGGCCTGATTCAATCTGGCCTTTAAACGTGTTCTCCAGCTCCTTGTAATGGCCGAGCTGGGTCTTGATCAGTTTTTTCTGGGTTTTAACACTCTCATATTCGGCCAGCTTGGAGATCAGCATAAAGCGCAACCGTGCATTGGTGTAATCCGCCATGAGCTTTTGCTTTTCCGACATTTGCTCATAGCGCTCAGATTTGGCTTCCCGCGCGGCAGGGTTGGGAATGCTTTGTGAAAACCCGATCACTTTGGAGGTTGGCAGGAAGCGGTCAAAAGCCGGATCCGATATTGGCATGTTATCAACGCCGATCATGAACATCGGATCGGGCAGGCCCAGCTCACCTTCAGCTTGTGATTTAAGCGCTTCGCTGCCCGCTAAAATGCTCTCCACTTGCGGGTGTTCACTAAGGCGCTTTACATACGCCTCAAAGGTCTCGGCATGGGCGGGCATCGATGCCAGCAGAGCAAAAAGCGCGGTGAATATTATTGTATGGTGTTTGTTTCGCATGGTCTGATCTCCTTTTGGTTAAGCGAAAAGCGCATAACAAAATGCACTTAGCGCCCGTCATATTTCCAATGACAGGCACACTAAAAGAGATCCGTATTTAGATGCGGAAGCGTTGTGTGGTGAGGTAGAGAGGGCGAGACGGAAGCTTATTCGCGCTCTCAAAAGGTGGGCCACGAATGACATTTGGTCTGTAGAGGAAATCATTATAATCAATAGCTAGATTTGCCCAAACAAAATCAACATCGGAAGAATCTTGAACCAAATCGTAGCTATTATCTATTTGAGCAAGATCAATCCCGAGACAGTCCATATTCGACATAAAATCACAATCTGTTGATTGCTCATTCGATTCGTGACAAGGAGGTAAATCAGATTTTGTTTGTTCAGAAGCCTCTTTTGCATGAGCCTGCATAGGACAAAAAGACATGCTGCACGCTAAAGATAGCGTGAATATCGCAAAAATCATTAATGTCGAAACAGAAAATCTCATAATTTCATTGTACACCTAAATAGTTAAATTTCAACTTTAATTATTTTATTCGTAATCTAAGTCAATTGGTTACTCTTTAGTTTCAAATAACCATTATTAGAGTATTCGTTTCGGGGTATCGCTTACACAACCAATTTTTCTCAATAAAATCAACAGCTTAATTTGATCTTGAGAAAGCGAAAATCAGGTTAATAATTTCATGTTGCTGTTTTTTGCCAGCATCTCCTCGGCCAAAGCTTCCTTGAGGTGCACGTTCTCGCCGCCTTGTTTTTGTCTCATCTTCGTTCCTTTCAGTCACTGCGATAAGCCAAAAACATCACCTTAACAATCCAACGCTATCTGTCCAACTTGTGCTGACGGCATACACTTGCATACTAGAAAAAAATCTTTACAGTTGAGTTAATGTCACAATATTCTAACGCCAAAGCGTCTTTTTTTTGAGGACGTTTTTGCA